>NZ_DATNPA010000049.1:0-35103 GCF_036703385.1 Allocoleopsis sp.
ACAACCCAGCTTGCAACTCCACCAAGCCATCATTAAAGGGAAACAGGGGTGTCAGTGGATAGTTACATTGAATTACCTTATTCAGATTCTCTTTCGACAGTTCTTGTAGCCCACATTCCGCAGGTTGCTGGTAGAGTCAGAGGTATTTTTAAGGAATGATTCAACAGCCCGCGGAAATCCAAGTCAAAGACATCGATCATCTAGGCATAGTTGCAGGCATGATCGACCAGATGGGGTGGGTCGATGCTGTCAATGAAATAGTGGGAGTCCATTCACTCGAACAAGTGAGTACAGGTCAAGTTCTCAAAGCAATGATTCTCAATGGACTAGGCTTCGTGGCAGCCCCGTTGTATCTATTCGGGCAGTTCTTTGAAGGGAAAGCTACGGAACATCTGATTGGAGAGGGAGTCAAGCCAGAACATTTAAACGATGACCGCTTGGGACGAGCTTTGGACAAAATCTACTCGGTGGGAGTGACTCAAGTGTTCACAATCCTGGCGATGAAAGCAGTAGAACAGTTTGGGGTATCGATGAGAAGCATCCATCTGGACTCCAGTTCATTTCATGTAGATGGAGAGTATCGCTCCGAATCTAGCTCCGACTCCAGCGTCGCTAGTAGTGAGTTAGAAACTTCAGATGAGTCAATGAATCCCCAAGAGCTTTCTGATCAGGAGCCAAAACCAATTACCATTACCCACGGCTACTCAAGAGACCATAGGCCTGACCTCAAACAGTTCATTATCGATACAATTTGCACCGCCGATGGAGATATACCGTTGTTTTTGCGGGTTGCCGACGGCAATGAAGATGACAAAACCGCCTTTGCCAAACTATTTGAGAAATTTCGGGAGCAATGGACATTTGAAGGGTTATGCGTTGCTGATAGTGCCTTGTACACGGCTGACAACCTCATAGCTATGAAACACCTCAAGTGGCTAACACGAGTGCCTCTGACCTTGGCACAAGCTAAGCAAGTCTTGTTGGAGATTCAAGCCAATGAATGGAGAACTAGCAGCCATAAGGGGTATCGTATCGCCGAACGTCGCAGTCATTATGGTGGAGTTGAACAGCGTTGGCTGATTGTTGAAAGTGAACAGCGCCAACAGGCGGACATCCAACAACTCCACAAGCGTATCGACAAGGAACACTCTTCAAAATCAGCCCAACTCCGACAACTATCAGCACAAGTGTTTGCTTGTCAACCCGATGCCCAAAAGGCGGCAATCAAGTTTGAGCAATCCTTGAAGTACCACCGTTTGGTAGAACTCAAATTCATTGCTCAACCTCACTATGATAAAGCTGGTCGTCCTCGTCAAGATGAACAACCTCGTCGCATTACTTATTCTGTTCAAGCCACTCTAGTTCCTCCCCCAGAAGTGATTGAAGTGGAGATGACTCGTGCCGGTCGGTTTATCCTCGCTACCAATGTTCTGGATGCTACCGAGTTGAGTGCCAATGATGTCCTGCGAGAGTACAAAGACCAACAGAGCAACGAGCGAGGGTTCCGCTTTCTCAAAGACCCGTTATTCTTCACTTCCAGTGTGTTTGTCAAATCCCCCAAACGAGTCGAAGCTTTGGCAATGATCATGGGACTGTGCCTACTGGTCTATTCTTTGGCTCAACGTCAGTTACGTCAGGCGCTACAGCTTGCTGGTGAAGCTATCAAAAATCAAGTTGGCAAGCTGACAAGCCGTCCCACCTTACGCTGGGTCTTTCAGAGTTTTCAGTCGGTGCATCTGCTGATTATCGATGGCGTGGAGCAGATTACTAATCTGACACCCGAACGACAGAAAATCCTCCGCTTTTTGGGTACCGAAGCGAGGCGTTATTATCATTCTGGCTGAGTCGGTGACTTGAGCTGATTGGGCTGTAGTTGAATCTGTCGCTATTTTTGTGCCACAACATTGGCTCACTAATTACAGTTATCTTTTCTTGGCTTTTGATGCCTTCATTGGAGTCAACAGCCGAGTCTTCTTGATTATTTTTATCAAAAATCTACCAGAACAGTCTTTTGCGATCGCCTCCCAGGAAAAAACTGTCTGGAGTCTTGAAAAATACCTCTGACTCTACCAGCAACCTGCGGAATGTGGGCGCGATCGCTACGCGCTGCCCCTTTGGGGCAATCGCCGTTAAGCTACCCAGTACCAACAAGCAAACAGAAGAGCAAAGCGTACAAGCATTACAGCGAATAAGCCTAGAATGAGGTATCCCCAACGGGGATGACTGGCAAATAACCAGCCCAGGGCTAAGGCGATCGACACGATTCCGTAAACGTAGCGGCTGACGGAACTGAGAGAGCCAGTCGCTAAAATGATTCCTAGGGAACAAAAACCATAGGCCAGAGCAACAGGGGGAAGCTTGGCGCGTAAGTACCATAACAAATAACCCCCACCCCAAAACGTAACCAATCTCAGCAAGTTTTCCTCGTCCAGCTTAAAAGCCCTTGCCAATACCCTCAACCAACTCGGATGCTGCCATTTCCAGGCTTGTTGTACATGAACGAAGGCTAATGGGTCTGCAAAATCAATCGCGCAATACAAACTGAATAAGAGCAGTCCACCCATCGCCACACAACCAGCGCTGTAAGCCATAGTCGGTCTTTTTTCCTTCCACGCCACGAGCAGAAAGGCCGGAATCAGCGCCACCCCTGTTGACCGAGTGGCAGTTGCAAGTATTCCCCACAAAGCCGCCTTTGCATACTGACCCTGATCGAACGATCGCAAAGCGGCGGTTGTGACCAACAGAAACAATCCTTCAGAGTAAACTACCGTTCCATATAAGGAAAATGGACACCAAGCCAGCACGGCTATTGCCCACCTTGCCACACTGACGCTGTAGCGCTCTTTTGCCCAACGGTACAACAACCACAGCGCACCTAGCAAGGCTAAATTATTGACCAATATGCCTGCTACTTGAGACGGCAAGCCGAGGCTCATCACCGCCCGGATGGCTAAGGGAAACAGGGGAAAGAAGGCAATGGAGTGGTATTTTCCATCCTGGGCATAGTCGTATCCTAGAGTGGCAATTTTTCGATACCAGGCTCCATCCCAGTGAGCAAAAAGGTTCCAGCTACTTTGGGGAATGAAGCCGGGAGTATAATCCAGGGGCAGCACACCGCTATGAGTGACCGGTGAGATATCACTGACTGGAGCGAGTAGTTGCATCGCAACGACGATGACGAGTCGGCTCAGCAGCCACATGGTAATGACAAAAATCAACCCCTCCGCCCAGGCTTGGGTCTTGAGCCTGACATTGAAACCATGTGTTTCCCCCGGCTCTATGGTTTTCATACTCAAGAATTGGGATTTTTGCTCACAGGCTCAGCGGCAAGCCCTGTGAAAATTTTAAGCCAATAATACTAAAGATAGATGCATCGAATCATTAAAATCTCTAACGACCCAATTTATTAGGAAGTCCGTCGCAACCACCGGGAATCGTCCTGCGAGAACGCTCCCCACACCAGTAACAGAAGTATTTGCGCTGTTCTTCATCCAGCCGCTGCACGTCTGTAAAATTAGCATTTTCCACCACCGCGCCCGTGTGTGCTCCCGTGTTGTAGTCGGGGCGTTTGGTACGGCTACGGGGACTGGCGGTTTCCAGTGAACCATAAAACAGGCGAACTCCCTTCATATCGGCACTCGAAAGGTTGGCTTCGTACAAAACCGTTCGTGACAGGTTAGCTTTGACTAAATCGCAACCACTGAGATTGGCTCTCACCATATTCGCCTCACTCAATTCCGTCCAGCGCAGGTCTGTCCCCGACAAATCGGCTCCAGCTAACATAATATTCAGGTCAATCACGCGCACCCCTCTTTCCCGATCTTCCTGGTAACCTCCGTTGCCATCGAGGATGGGACGTCCCAAGTGGGTATCTCGTTTCAGGGGTGTTAACAATCGAGATTGGGACAAAAACCGCAGAACTTTTGCTTTACCTAGGGCATCGACACTACCCAATATGGCAGCAGTGCGTCCTTCGGAAAATGCCCGTTCTTGAGGCCAATCTTCGAGCAACCCTTCATCATCCAAAGCTAAGTCACAGACACCCTGAAAGTAAGCATCAATGGTTTGCTGTTGGGTAATAATGTTTTGCTGAATGGTCAAGTCTTTAGAAATAACATACTGTCGCCATGCAATATAAACGGCAAGGACGGCAATTAAAATCTGCCCCAAGGCTCCCGTCCATTCAGCCAACGAACCAAACGAGTCGGAGTCGATGCTCTTGAGGACTTGCTCAAAGCGCTTAGTAATACCCGTCAGGGACGCCAAACCCACGATCGCAGCGATAATTCCAAAGACAGCCACCAATTGCGATCGCTCTTCCGGAGATAGCGTCTGAATTAGCGATCGCTTCAAAGGAGGCCAAAGCACGGGTATCGATAGCAACAACGTGACAATCGCTCCCGACATGCCAACCCAGAAGTTATTAATCGATAACCCCAGAATCAGAATTGCGATCGCTACAAAGATAATCCAGGGAAGCGGCGATGGGGCTATAGTCTGATGAATACTCTGTGAGTTGCTGCGACTCGATAGCGGCAGGATCGACAGCGGATTTGGCTCCTGAGGTGGCGTCATTTCTGCCGGAGACTGGTCCAGAGGGACAGGATTTAAGGCGGTACCATAGTCACTGGTACCATTTGGATGATCGGTCGGTGGACTGGACTGAGGAGGATTGGGCTGATTTGTCATCGTGTTCCCAGACAAATAGACGGTGTGGAATACAACGCCATAGATTTACTTAAAAATTTTAACGAAGCCAGAATTTAGCACAGTGCCAGACAATCAACTTCCGATTCTCGGCTCTCTATCCCTCTTCTCAGTTATGCGTGTGTACATCAGAATAACCTAACCCCCAACTCCTTCCCACCTCTCCCTAGCAGTATCCTTTTAGGAAAGGGAAAAGGAATAATGTTTTTAACTGGAAGGGGAGTAAGAATCAAAGCCTCTCTTCTTTTAGGCTATGCTTTACCCATAAGTCCCGCAATTCTATAGGGGCGTTAGCGTTGCGGTAGCGAGGAACGAGCGTCAACATTCGGGCGATTAATTTAGCTGCTTGACTTAGATTTTTGTATCCGAATGCTTCGCCCTTGGACGCGATCGCACCCTCAGAGGAGAGAGGTTTTCCAGAGAGGTCAGAGTACACCGCGTCCCATCGAAAAAGGCTATGCATTTTTTTAGCGGCTAGTCAATAATAGTATTTTAATTTTTATTGATAAAGTGCAAATACCATGTATGTTCTCTGTGTCTCTGTGGTTTAATCCTAACCTCAATTTTTGTAGCACTCACCCATGAAAAAGCTCTTAGTTACAGGTGCCAGTGGTTTCTTGGGATGGAACCTTTGTCAGATAGCCAAACAAGAATGGGATATTTATGGCACGTCTTTTTCACACGCGATAGAAATTCCAGATATCATTTCGCTGAACGTTGACTTAAGAGATTTTGAGGAACTCAAGCGCATCTTTCAGGAAATTCAGCCCGATGCCGTTATCCATACAGCCGCGCAGTCCAGTCCTAATGTTTGTCAACGCAATCCGGAGGAGTCCCATGCGATTAATGTAACGGCCTCGTGTAATCTTGCAGGGCTTTGTGCGGATTATTCTATACCTTGTGCTTTTACTTCAACTGACTTAGTTTTTAATGGATTAAATGCTCCTTATAAAGAAACAGACTCTGTGTCTCCTGTCAACTTATATGGGGAGCAAAAAGTCATGGCAGAGGAAGGGATGTTAGATCGTTATCCAATGACGGCTGTTTGCCGGATGCCATTAATGTTTGGGGTAGCTGCACCTCCGGCTCAAAGTTTCATGCAGCCATTTATTCAAACGTTGAGAGAGGAAAAAGAGCTAAGTTTATTCACTGATGAATTTCGCACTCCTGCCAGTGGAACAACGGCAGCTAAGGGGCTTTTATTAGCATTGGAGAGGGTGAATGGGCGTATTCATCTAGGTGGTAAAGAAAGGATGTCGCGTTATGATTTTGGGCAATTATTAGTAGAGGTGTTTGAACTGCCGAGTGAAGGGTTGAAAGGTTGTCGGCAAGCGGATGTGAAAATGGCGGCATCAAGACCTCCCGATGTTTCTTTGGATAGTTCAATGGCGTTTAATTTAGGATATGCGCCGTTATCGTTGCGGGAGGAACTAGAGGCGTTACGGGGTAAGGTGTAATATTCTGCCCTGCCCACCTTCTTAGCTTAAATTTAAATACAGCAGAGATACGGTAGTTAACTTTCAAGCCTCTAACGTTGACTTAAACTTAGCACTAAGCTGTTGTTGTATACGCCTCCATCCCGACACAAGAGCATACTAAATTGCGATCGCTCAGTTCAAGCAGGCAGCCTTGTTCTCCCAAAACGGCGCTACATGAGAGAGCTAGTCCACAGTGAACTGCCAGCTAGAGCTGAATTCAAAATTCCAGCCTACATTGAGGCTCAGGAATATAATGAATCTCAGCGATGCCAATGCGTCACTGACGACTAGTAATTAATAAATCTAAAATCAGGGCGAACGATGGGACTTGAACCCACGAATGGTGGTACCACAAACCACTGCCTTAACCACTTGGCTACGCTCGCCATTGCGTTAATTAGTATAGCATCTAGGTGGGTCGTCAAGCTACTGTTCCTCAAAAATTTTCTCTTACTTGCTGATCTAAGCTGGAACTCCACGGTTAAAAGATGTAGTCATAGCAGATAATAGGGTTCCCAAGGAAAATGAAGTTTCTACAGGTTGTTGCAGCCATAGGTGGAGTAGCTCTCGTGGGGCTGGGGGTGTCGATGGCATTGACAAATCCCGATAAGGATGCATACAAGCAGTACGCGGTTGAGATGTTGACAACCTATCTCAAAGACGAAGCCTGTACGCAGGCCCCTAGCGTCTTCGGGAATGCCCTCCGCAGTCAATGTAAATCACTCGTGGACACAGGACGCCCACAAATCGAGCAAATTATTGCTCAATCGACACAGCAACAAAACTTTATTTTTTTCAGTATTTATCGTACCAATTTAGAGATTGGCCCCTTCATACCGGCCTATCATTTTGAAACCTTGGCAGTTTTTCAAAAGTTTTACATCTATCGAGCGGAGGAAAAGTAATACTAAGAGCTATAGGCAATGGGTTAAACGGCAATATTGTAATGGCTTACTGTGTTACTCCTGGATGTCTCGCCCCTCAAAACCCCGACTCAGCTCGATTTTGTTTCAGTTGTGGTTCTAAGTTATGCCTGAAGGAGCGATATCGTGCGATTCAACCCATTGGTTCTGGTGGATTTGGCAGAACCTTTTTAGCGGTGGATGAGGACATTCCCTCCAAGCCCCGTTGTGTGATTAAGCAACTCTACCTTCAAAGTCTAAGTAGTTTAGTGTCTAAAAAAGCCACTGAACTATTTCAGCAAGAGGCTGTTCGCTTGGATGAACTGGGTAAACATCCTCAAATCCCTACGCTGTGGGCGCACTTTGAACAGAATCGGCAGCTATATCTCGTCCAAGAGTTGATTAATGGACAAACTCTTAAGCAAGAATTAGAGAACAAAGGGGGTTACAACGAAATACAGATTTGGGAGTTATTGCAAGATTTGTTGCCAGTTCTGCAATATATCCATGCCCATAAAGTGATTCACCGGGACATCAAGCCCGCCAACATTATCCATCGTCGTGAGGATAATAAGTTTGTTTTGATTGATTTTGGTGTGGCTAAACTTCTCTCGAATACAGCCCTGTTACAAACGGGAACGATTACTGGTAGTCCGGAATATATGCCACCCGAACAGATTAAGGGAAGAGTCTTTCCCGCGAGTGACCTCTATAGTTTAGGCGTAACCTGTATCCACATGTTAACAGAGGTGCCACCTCTGGATATGTTTGATTCGATTAACGGCTGTTGGGTATGGCGTGATTTCTTGCTACCGGAAAAACAGGTAAGCGATCGGTTGGGCAAAATTCTCGATAAGCTATTACAAAATACGATCAAAGACCGCTTTCAATCTGCCGATGAGGCGTTACAGGTACTCAAGCCAACGGCTGGAACATCGTCTTCCTTTAGGCAACGGACTGGCAGTCAGACCTTACTTTCAGAAGCAGGAATTGACTACACCCCTCTCCAGAATTTGTTGAGCCGAAACAAATGGAAAGAGGCGGACCAACAAACGTGGATTCTTCTTTGTCAGGCGTTAGGCAAGCGATTGGGTTATTACCTGACCAGCGGCGATATTGAAAAATTGCCCTGTGAGGATTTGTGGATCATTGACAAGCTTTGGGTCAAGTACAGTAATAATCGCTTTGGCCTCAGTGTCCAGAAATATATCTACGAAGACGTAGGAAAAGATTATCCTAGTTTTTGCGATCGCGTCGGTTGGCCTATTCACAATCCTCCGGATCTTGATTCCTTACTTAAATTCAATCTGAGAGCGCCGATGGGGCATCTCCCCTCGCGTCGATGGGTTGGTGGCTATTCTTGGTGGCGTCACGCCAGTATTTTAGCAGAGAAACTTGAAGAATGCGGCATTACTTAGCTTTGCCTGCCTCAAGAGGTCATTCGATTTTGGGTGCAAGGATTTTGGATAATGGAATTGTCCCCACCACTGAAAGTCGGGGCTTGAGACCTTTTTGCTTTTTGGTCAAAAGCTGAGAGTGGGTTTGCCACTAATTACACTCATCAACTTCAAAATTTTAACCGCTAATAATATCATTCTTTAGTTATAGAGTTCTGCTAGCTAAGTCTATCTGTTGATGCAGGTTCCGTATAGTTGCTTCACTTAAGCTGGGGAAATGAAACTTTGGAATTTTAATGTCGAATTACGGCTGATATCGTAATTTTCGAGTATTAGAGTCAGAAATTGGCAAGAACAAGAAACAGTAGCATTAATCTTTTCCAATTTCTAACTTTCAAGGTATAACATCAAAGGAGAATTTACCTCATCATGTTTTTTCACAAAAAACTAATCATGCATCCGGTGAAGGTGGAGCAGCCAAATCCTCGTTTCGCTCAACTTCTTTTAGAACAGTTTGGTGGAGCGACAGGAGAACTGACAGCAGCGTTACAGTACTGGGTGCAGTCTTTCCATTGCGAAAATGCTGGTATCCGGGATATGCTCCAAGACATTGCCATAGAAGAGTTTAGCCATTTAGAGGTTGTTGGCAGACTCATCGAAAATCACACCAAAAATACCGATCAAACTGAAGCTTACAAGAGTACGCTGTTTTCACTTCGAGGCATTGGCCCTCACTTTTTAGACGCTCAGGGAAATGCTTGGACAGCTAACTATATCAATGAAGGGGGTGATGTTGTACGGGACTTGCGCTCTGATATTGCCGCTGAAGCAGGAGCGCGTCAGACTTACGAAGAATTAATTAAAATGGCACCCGATCAAGGTAGCAAAGATACTCTTGTTTTTCTGCTAACCCGTGAGATTTCTCATACCCAAATGTTTATGAAGGCGTTGGAATCGCTGGGTAAGCTCACTGACCCCTTCTTTGGCAATATTCAGCCTGATGAAACCGTTAATCTTTACTTCAACTTATCGAGTGACGGTCAGGGAGAACCTCTTGGGCCGACTAATCAAGGTTCGGATGAGCGTGGCCCTTGGAACTCGGAGCCGAACTTTGAGTATATTGCCGATCCCCAACAGCAGATGAAGCAACACGCTCGTCAATAGCTAGCTTTAAACAGTGACCAGTGATCACTTATTAGTAGACCTCTTGCATAAATCCTGGGATGCCCCCTAAATCCCCCAATTTTGGGGGACTTTGAATTCGGTTCCCCCCAGAATTGGCCGGAGCTTTAGTGAGGAGCTAGGGGGGCGAAAATCGACTTTCGCAAGAGGTCTAGTGATCAGGTTGCATTGTGGGGATTGAACCCCAACATGATACGTACCACCGTCGCTCTCGTAGGGGATTTTTACTGTTACCTTTCAGTGAGCAGCGACCAACTGTTCACTGAACACTGAAAAGGCCAGGGAAGTCTTAATTCCCTGGCTTTGTTGTTAACGAGGAGTTTACACTCAATTAGAAGCCTTTGATACAGAATTGGTAATTTGGGTGTTTACAATTGTACGAAGTCAATAAAAATTTTAAAGATAGCCTTGTCATTCTCATCAGCTTATCTACTGATATCTCACGGGAGTCGCGACCCACGTCCCCAGCAGGCTATGGAAGAACTGGCTGAGCGGGTAGCGACTCAGTTGGGGCATCGAGAATGGAGACCAGGAGGACAAGGAGGAAGCAAGTATACGCGCCCCCTTATCTCCCCAATCTCCCATCTCCAACCCCCAAAACCGAGTCAGGAATTATTGCTAAGAACTCGCGATTGGTCGTTCCAGGTTGAGGCTAAGTTGGTGACGGCGAGAGCGACAATGGTGAGTCGTACTTACTATCCGTTAGTAGGGACAGCCACTTTGGAGCTGGCTGAGGCTCCATTGCACGAGCAAATTCGGCAATTTGCCAGTGCTGCGCTGGCTGAGGGCTGTAACCATCTTCAGTTGTTGCCTTTGTTCCTGCTGCCGGGAGTGCATGTGAGGGAGGATATTCCAACAGAAGTGGCTCTGGCACAGCAATATTTAGGTAAAGCGGTGATACTCAATCTACGACCTCATGTCGGGACTCACCCTGGCTTGGGGAAGTTGCTGGCTAGTCAATGGGCGTTGGTAGACGTTGATGCGAAGATTTTGTTATCTCATGGAAGCCGACGTATAGGTGGAAATGAGCCTGTGGAGGTAGTGGCACAGCAGTTGGGGGCAGTGGCAGCTTACTGGTCGGTGCAGCCAACACTGGAGGAGCAAGTGAAAGTTTTGGTCGCGGCAGGTCACAAGCGGATTGGGATTTTACCTTATTTTCTTTTCCCAGGGGGAATTACGGATGCGATCGCACAACGGGTAGGCTCTCTACAGGCTGAGTTCCCTAAGGTGCGGCTGAATCTGGGTGAACCGATTGGGGTCAGTAGTGAATTAGCAAATTTGATTGTGGATTTGGTTGAACAATGAGCCACACAGGCACAGAGAATACAGGGGAAGAGGGGAAAACAGTATTGGGTAAGGTGTATCTGGTGGGTGCAGGGCCAGGAGACCCTGGGCTGATGACGCTCAAAGGGAAGGGATTGTTGGAGTGTGCGGATGTGGTTATCTATGATGCTCTCGTCAGTCCCCAAATTTTAGCGATGATTAATCCCTTGGCGGAAAAAATTGATGCGGGCAAGCGTAAGGGACGTCACTCTAAGTTGCAGGAAGAGACAACTCAGCTGTTGATTGAAAAGGCACAAACTCATGCGATAGTCGTGCGACTCAAGGGCGGTGACCCGTTTATCTTTGGTCGTGGCGGTGAGGAAATGGAAGATTTGGTGTCTGCTGGGGTGCCTGTGGAAGTGGTGCCAGGGATAACCTCCGGACTGGCTGCACCCGCTTATGCAGGGATTCCTTTAACACATCGCACTTATAGTTCCTCGGTCACGTTTGTGACGGGTCACGAGTCGGCAGGCAAGTATCGACCCAAGGTAAATTGGAGTGCGATCGCTCACGGCTCAGAAACGGTTGTCATTTACATGGGTGTCCACAATTTACCCTACATCGTTGCCGAACTTAGCAAGGCGGGGTTGAGTGACCAGACGCCAGTGGCACTCATTCGCTGGGGAACGCGACCCGATCAGGAAGAACTATTTGGTACCTTAGGGACGATTGTGGCGCAGGTGGAGGAAGCCCAGTTTGAAGCCCCTGCGATCGCTGTGATTGGGGATGTCGTTCAGTTACATCGTGTTTTAGCAATGGCGGATCGCCCGAAAATACAAAATTAAGTTACGAACAACAGCAGCAGCCTCTTCCTTGAGGAGAGGTGTACGTTGCGTTGAGCCTGTTTGAGTCCATGATGGCGATTGCTAAGCTTCTAACCTGATAACTCTAGCCCAATCGTTTTGTCTCGTACAATCGCTAAAGTAGGGGCGGGGAGGCTTGCGAAGTCATGATTAATCAGGTTTTAAATAATCGTTACCGCATCGTTAGAGTTTTAGGCTCAGGGACTTCGGGACTCATTTACCTCGCGGCAGATATTCACCATCCCGATTTCCCGGTTTGTGTGATTAGACAGTTAAAGATTCCCAAGAAAAACTCTCTCGCCTTCACCCGTCTTCGATTTCTGCTGGAACGCAAGTCAGACGTTCTGAACCGATTGGCACAAAATCACCCATCTTCCGAAATATTAGATTATTTTGTGGAAGACCAAAAGTTCTATTTGGTTGAAGAATATGTTCCAGGTCATCCCTTAAATTCACAAACAGAGTCTAGCCCTTTTCAATCGGAAGACCAAGGGGTTCTCCGGTTGCAAGAAATGCTCAAAATGCTGGGTTCGACAGATACTCGGAGGGACAAACAGCCGCCGATACCAACCTCTCCTGAAGCAGTATCAGAGACAAATACTGAAAGTTTACAGCCGACGCCAACTCCGACCTCTGCAACCAATCCTCACAGAGGCTTTTCTCGCAAGCTTCTCTGGCTGATTCTGGCAGGAGCAGTAGCTCTAGGGATTGTAGCTGTATTTATGCTGTTGGCTCACAATCAAAGTCAGACGAATGCTAAAACTTATTACAATCAGGGTGTCGAAAAACTGAATAAAGGCGATCGCCGAGAAGCGATTAAGGATTTCGACCAGGCTATTCGCCTGAATCCGAACAATCCCCTAGCCTATGGCAACCGGGGAAATGCCCATTACGATTTGGGCGATTACAAAGCGGCGATCGAGGATTACAGCCAGATGATTCGCCTTGAGCCAAATAAAGCAGGTGCTTACTATAATCGAGGGCTTGCCCGTTACGATTTACAAGATTGGCAAGGAGCAATTCAGGATTTTAACCAGTTAATTCGGCTCCAGCCCAACGATGCCGATGCTTACTACAAACGTGGTATTACTTACTATGAACTGAAAAACTATCGAGCCGCGATTGAAGACTTTAATCAGGTTATTCGACTCAATCCCCAGGATGCCAAGGCTTACATATCCAAGGGGCTGGCGCGTTCTGAGGTGAATGAGCAGCAGGAAGCGATGGAGGATTATACCAAAGCTCTTGAGTTAGAGCCTAAGAATGCAAAGGCTTATTACAGCCGAGGGCGATCAAGATTTCTTTTAGGAGATTATGGAGGAGCTGTAGAGGATTACACCCAGGCTATTGAGTCCGATCCCAAGAATGCTGAAGCGTACACCAATCGCTGTAGCGCTCGGTTAAATCTGGGAGCTCATCAAGATGCGATCGTAGATTGTACCGAGGCGATCGCACTCAATCCCAACAAGGATGAGCCTTATAATAATCGGTGTATTGCCTACTTCAATCTCAAAGACTATCAAAACGCGCTCAAAGATTGTTCTCAAGCGATTCGCTTCAATCCGAACAATGACACGGCTTATAGTAACCGGGGCGATATTCGCCGGAATTTAGGAGATAAGCAAGGAGCGCTGGAAGATTACACCCAAGCGATACGGCTAAATTCTAATAACAGTATTGCTTACAGTAATCGGGCGGATGCACGTCGAGAGTTGGGAGACCAGCAAGGTGCGATCGCAGATTACACGGATGCCATTCGGCTCAATCCCAAAAATGCTTTTGCTTACTATGGTCGAGGCTTAACCCACGTCGCGAGCGGAAATAAGTCAGAAGCGATCGCAGATTTTCAGGAAGCTTCAAGACTATTTTTAAACAACGGTCGGATTGGTGGCTATAACGATGCTCAGTTCCAGCTCAAGAAACTTCAAGGATAGTATCAACTGATAAGTTTTAATGGAGTGGACTACGGGGCTACGGTAGGGGCACGACATATTGTGCCCCTACCCTGTGGTCTAGGCATTCGGAGAACCCTTATTTACCGAATCCTTTACCACGGCTCTTGGAAGGCAAACAAACGCATTTGTCGATTTGCGATCGCAACGTCTCATGATCCAAATTCTGACCAATCAGAACCAGTTGCGTCTTTTTCGGCTTATCGTTCCACTCATCATCCTCAATGGTGAAACGTTTACCGCTGAGGTGGAAGATGTGGCGATGCGGACTCTCATCAAACCAAAGAATGCCCTTAGCTCGGAAAATATTGGAGGATAGCTGATTGTCTAGAAAATTCTGAAACTTCCGGATGGCAAACGGCTTATCACTCTCAAAAGACAGTGAGGTAAATCCATCATTTTCTAGATGATTGGAATGGTGGTGATGCTCGTGAGCATGGTCGTGATGATCATGCTCACAATCGTGGTCGTGATCATGATGCTCATGGCTATGATCATGATGCTCATGGTCGTGAGCATGATGCTCATGAGCGTGAGCGGATTGCTCCGACTCAAAATACTTATCAGTCTCAAACAGACCTACACTGAGAATCAAAGGCAGTGGCACTTGACCTTTTGTCGTGCGCATAATCCTCGCATCGGTTTTGATGTCGCGAATCCTAATCTCTAGGGTGTCAACATCGGCTTCATCCACCAGGTCTACCTTATTGAGCAGAATGATGTCACCATAAGCAATCTGGCTGTAGGCGGCTTCACTATTGAATAAATCTAAACTGAAATTTTCGCAATCTACTACAGTGACAATGGAATCAAGACGAGTCAAGTCTCTCAGTTCTGTCCCTAAAAAGGTAAGAGCGACGGGTAGAGGGTCAGCCAAACCCGTCGTTTCCACGACCAGATAATCGACCTTATCTTCGCGTTCTAAGATTTTGTAGACGGCTTCTGCTAAATCATTGTTAATCGTGCAGCAGATGCAACCATTACTCAGTTCCACCATGTCTTCGCCGGTGGTTACAATCAACTCATTATCAATGCCGATTTCACCAAACTCATTCACCAGCACAGCCGTCTTCAGACCCTGCTGATTGGTCAAAATATGGTTGAGGAGAGTGGTCTTGCCGCTACCGAGAAAACCGGTAATGATAGTGACCGGCAAGCCATGTTTCGGAGCGTCCATTGGCTGAGATTGTTCGGAAGTAACTGCTGATTGCATAGCGTAGCTGTTGAAAACGTCAGAGTATAGAGAGGATAGTGTATAGAGGCAATTTACATCGGCAGGAGGATTTTGGCTGAGGTCTTGCACCCCCTACCCATTCGGAAGTTTAATTTCTGGCTAATCGCTGAAGCCTCCCAAGAGGATTCCCATATAGCTCTTGAGTCCTCTTAAGTGGGTTAAGGCTATTAGCCCGAAAATAAATCGGGCGATTCCGGGTATTGAACATGATGCAAGGTATCAAATTTTCAAAACTATACCTGCCTTCCCCATTATTGCCGATCTATCCTTATTACTGATTGAACTTTTTACTGTGTCATGACCTTAACCCTGTACAACACCCTGACTCGTCGCAAAGAACCGTTTGAACCGTTGGAAATTGGCAAAGTGCGGATGTATTGCTGCGGCATCACGGTGTATGACTATTGCCATTTGGGTCATGCCAGAACTTGCATTGTTTGGGATACGGCGAGACGTTATCTGCAATGGCGCGGCTATGAGGTTCACTATGTGCAGAACTTCACGGATATTGATGACAAAATCCTCAACCGGGCTCGGCAAGAGGGAACCTCAATGGAAGACGTTTCAGAGCGCTTTATCCAGGCATACTTTGAGGATATGGAGCGGCTGAATGTGAAGAAAGCCGATGCTTACCCCAGAGCCACTCACACCCTAGATGGGATTAAACGGCTGATTTACGAATTAGAACAGAAAAACTACGCCTACCCAGCGGCGGGTGATGTCTACTATGCGGTGCGTCAGTTCTCGGAGTATGGGAAGCTTTCAGGACGCAAGTTAGAAGACATGCTCGCAGGAGCCAGTGGACGGGTAAATGTGGAAGATTCGGAAGAATCCAAGAAAAAAGACCCGTTTGATTTTGCCTTGTGGAAAGGGGCAAAACCAGGAGAACCATCGTGGGAATCGCCTTGGGGTGCCGGTCGTCCGGGTTGGCATATCGAGTGTTCGGCGATGATTCGGGAAAAGCTGGGTGAAACGATTGATATTCATACAGGAGGGGCTGACTTAGTTTTCCCCCACCACGAGAATGAAATCGCCCAATCGGAAGCGGTAACAGGCCAACCTTTAGCTCATTACTGGCTACACACCGCGATGGTGAAAGTGGAGGGTGAGAAGATGGCAAAGTCGTTGGGTAACTTTATTACTATCCGCGATTTGCTCAATCGTCCAGTTGACCCGATGGCAGTGCGCCTGTTTGTGCTGATGGCACAATATCGCAAGCCGATTGATTTTTCTGATGATGCGATCGCATCTGCTACGAATGGTTGGGACACCCTCAAGGATGGGTTGCTGTTCGGTCATCAGTACGCGGCACAATTAGGTTTGCAGCCAGATGCTGTCGGGGAATCCCAGGCATCGTCCCTACAAGATGAGTTGGTGAGACGTTTTAATGAAGCCGTTGATGATGACTTCAACTTTGCTGGAGGTTTAGCCGTTTTGTTTGAAGTGGCTAAGGACTTGCGTCGTGAGGGAAATCTCCTAGTCCATGAAGGGAAAACCCAAATGTCGCCTACAGAGCTAGAAAAGCAGTGGCATACCCTGGTAATGCTGGCAAATGTGTTTGGGTTAGAAGCGCAACCCGATGAGGTCGCTGAAGAATCGGCTGATGATATCAGCGCGGCTGAAATTGAGGCACTGATTCAACAACGTGCACAAGCGCGGAAAGCCAAGAACTTTGCTGAGGGCGATCGCATCCGCAACGAACTTCAATCCAAGGGCATTACCCTAATCGATAAGCCTGGTGGCGTGACAATTTGGCATCGTGATTAACGGTGTAGAGGCACGACATTATCGTGCCCTTATAAGCAGCGCCGCGATCATCTATATGCATATAAGGCTTATTTTGTCAATTATTCGGAACTAAATGCCTGCTACACATACTTACTTGTTCCCCCTTACGCCCCTAGCCCTGCCTTAACAAGGGGAGCTGGGGGGTGTGGGATGTACACTTGAAACATTCTCTATTTATTGGGTTAAATGAATTGCTTTTGGGAAAGCGGCTCTTCGCTTTGGTAAAACTGCCGATTTTTGACGGCTAATGTCTGAGTTTCTGAAATATCTTGACTGCTGGTACAGAACTTTCGATAACACTGGCGAATTGGAATCTCAATAATAAACTCGGTACCTTTTCTAGGTGCCGATATACACCGTAATTGCCCACCGTGTTTCGCGACAACAATCTGATAGCTGATGGATAGCCCAAGACCTGTTCCCTGACCCACTGGTTTTGTTGTAAAGAAGGGGTCAAACAACAGAAGCCTTACTCGCTCCGTCATTCCCGGCCCATTATCTATAATCCGGATTACTACACTTGGTGAGCCTAAAGTTGATTCCCTTGCTTCTAAAAGCTCAGTGCGAATCTGAATTTGGGGAGAAAGATGAGTCTTGAACAGCTCACTTTCAACCTGTTCACTGCTAACTCTCATCGACTCCAACGCATCAATTGCATTCGCCAAAATGTTCATAAACACTTGGTTGAGCTGTCCGGAATAACACTCAACGGGTGGTATGGTACCGTACTTTTTTATTACCTCAATGGAAGGACGTCTCTGCTTTTCTTTCAGCCGATGCTGCAAAATTTGTAGGGTTATATCGAGACCTTCGTGAATATTAACTCGCTTCATTTCCGCTTGATCGATGCGCGAGAAACTCCGCAGAGATGCGACAATATCGCGAATTCGCTCAGCTCCCACTTTCATTGACTCCAGCAACTTAGGCAAATCTTCTATCAAGAAATCTAAGTCTATGGTTTGGGCATACTCCTCAATAACGGGTACTGGCTTCGGATAGTGCTCCCGATAAAGATTCACCAGTTCTAGCAGGTGTTCAATATATTCGCTAGCTGGGGTTATATTTCCATAAACAAAACCGACTGGATTATTAATTTCATGGGCAATGCCAGCCACCATCATACCTAAGCTATACATTTTTTCGCTCTGTACTAGCTGGGTTTGGGTTTGCTTGAGTTTGTTGAGCGTTTGTTCAAGTTCAGTCGCTTGTTTTCTCAGCTGAGCTTCTGAGAGCCGCAGAGCTACCTCCGCTTTAGAGCGCTCGTGCTGAAGTGAGAGTGCTGCTACCGCCGCCCTTAACAAGTCTACTGCCGATGCTGACCATACCCGTGCTGTTGTACAGTTGTCGAAGACAATGAATCCAAAAAACTGCTCGTTCACGCATAGGGGCAAAACTAATAGAGATAAAATCCCCATTTGCTCCAAAAGAAAACGCTCTTCGTCGGGAAATTCGCTAACGAGTCCCATAATGGTTTCACCCCGTGCCAAAATCTGAGTCCATCGGGGTAAGCATGTTTCATAAGGCAAATACGAACATTTGGCACTGTCGCTTTCACTGTGGAGGTCGGGAACATACCACTGGGTGCACGGACGACTCCACAACTCACCCCGAGCATCGTAAAAATTCTCGAACACATAAACGTGACTGGCTTTAGCCGATTGTCCAAGCAGCTCCAGAATTGAGGTGTAGTAGTTTTTATCCCCTTTGAGTGACAACAAGCGGTGCTGCACTTCGGCTAAGGCTGCCAAATAGCGTTCGCGCTCTGCCAACGCTGACTCGGCTAACTGGCGCTCTATGATTTCAGCTTGCAAAACTTCATTGGCTCTTGCCAGTTCTCTCGTCCGTTCCTCAACTCGTTGTTCTAACTCTGCTTTGGCTCGGTGCAAGGCATCCTCTGCTTCTTTACGCTGCGTAACATCCTGTACCAGAGAAGCGACTCCAATCACGCTGCCGCTTGGCTCAATTAGGGGAATGTTATACCACTCGCCAAATAAGCGTCTGCCATCTGGCGTATGGTGTTCATTCATGATGCAGGTTCCGCCCTGAGACACCAAAAGATCTTGCCAAACTCGGCTAAACTGCTCTTTGTAACATGGCGGTACCATTAGGTCGGCAGCGAGATGCCCAATCGCTTTGCTCTTTTTATATCCAAAAATCCTCTCAGCCGCCGGGTTCCACTCTCTCACCTCACCTTCAATGTTCCATTCAATGACCGCCAGTGGTGTTTGCTGTACGAGTAGGGATAACCTGTGTTGTGAAGTCTTCAGTGCTTCTACCGTTTGTTTATGCTCAGCAATTTCCTTTTCTAGAGCGAGGTTAGCAGCTTCTAGTTGAGCTGGGCTGGGCAATGCTAACGCTTTTGGTATCAGAGGTACCAATTCTGAAGCTGTATACAGAGAGACTGTCGCGGTAATCGCTTTGATCAAACCGGATAGCCAATACACAGGGTACCAGAGTGTCAAGATTTCCAGTAAGTGACCCGTGCCACAAGACAAAATAAAGGCACTAAATAGGAGGAAAATTCCCTGGAAAGGCACATCTTGACGTTGACGTACAAAATAGAGTATTAGCAGGGGAATAGAATAGTAGGCCAAGGCAATTAAAAAGTCTGATCCGGCGTGCAACCACACTAATTCAGGCTTCCAGAGAAAGCAGTAACCGTGTGCCATGAAATTTCCGAAGAAAAAATCTTGTAGAGATTGCAGCATAGGCTGTTCAAAATTTGCAAAGTTACGATGGAGCAAATGACTTATGTTGGAGGTTGCAAGCTCACTTGAAGTCAGATAGTTTTAGAGTTGGAGGTTCATTAAAGTTTAAGTTTGATTGATTATTGTTGAAACCAGTATCAAGTTTTCAGATTTCCTGTTGATACCGCAAGGGCTTACGACCATTCTTCTCTACTTTCTGTGCCCAGCGCTTCGGAGTAAATACGGAACTTTTGCAAATCTCAGAAATGACGGAATCTTTACTAAAAATTCATATAGATATGAAGGCGATCGCTTTTTTGAGGCAATTTAGGGATACGCACCGAGTACGAAATTACGTCAGCGATCGCGAAAGCGTTGTAATGAGCCTCGAACCCCGACGCTGAACCCCATAGCCTCTCTAGGTTTCACGACATTAAACCTGGAGATTTTTTGCCCGAAGTAAAAACTGAGTTGCGCAAGCGAATGCAATTAAACTTAAGATATGCTAAGTAATCTCCTCTACTGCCTCCTGGGCAAGGGCGGAGTAAAAGGGTGCATCAGGTTTAAGGTCTTTACCGCAAATATACCGAATCGACTGTTGGAAGCAAGAACTCAACAGATATAAAGCCATGAATCCTGATGAACTCTTGAGGAAATATGCAGAGGGGGAAAGAGACTTTTCTCTAGCTAACCTGAGTGGAGTCAACCTCAAGCAAGCGAACCTCAGGGGAATAGACTTCTCTCACGCGAATCTGAGTCAAGCCCTTCTGTTACAGGCCACCTTGATTCGCGCTACTTTGGGGACAGCTGACTTGCAAGGAGCCGACTTGGAGGGCGCGAACCTGCAAGGCTCAGACCTCAGCGGCGCTGATTTGATGGGCGCTAACTTAAATGGAGCAAATCTGAGCTTCGCCGATTTGACGGGTGCAGATTTGAGCGGAGCCAATTTGATGATCGCCGCCTTGGTTGGCGCAGATCTCAATGGAGCCAACCTGTATGAAGCCAAGTTAATTGGCGCTCATCTCCAAGGCGCTAACCTAGTTGGAGCGAATCTGTGTCGAACAAATCTTTGTTCCAGCTACTTGTATGAGGCAGACTTGAGTGAAGCCAACCTGGATCAGGTTAACTTGCAAAGAGCTCTCTATAACCAAAAAACTAACTTTCCTCAGGAATTTGACCCGGTTGAGGCAGGAGCTTACTTGATTGCTCCCCATGTATCACTCTCAGGGGTAAATTTGAGGGGAGTTTCCCTCTCTGGAGTCAACCTGCATAGGGCCAATCTGAGTCAGATAGACCTAAGTCAGGCTAACTTAATTTGGGCTGACTTGAGCGAGGCAGATTTAAGTGGAGCCAATCTGAGTGGAGCCAATCTGAGTGGAGCCAACCTCGATAGTGCTAACCTTAGCGGCACTACAATGCCCAACGGGGATTTGCACAATGTTCAGAAACTAGGACGAACCGCGACAAATTCCTCCTCCAAGTGCAGTTAGAATGCCGCTTCAGTTAGATCTCAAAGAGGGCTATTCAGAACTGTGACGTTTTGACAATTAAGGCAAACGACAGCTGAGTTAAGTGTAGAAAGCCTCTCCTCCTGTAAGCATGGGGAGTGAGTCAATTAAGATAGATGCGGCACGATCATGTTGTCGTAACTCTTACGGATTGAGCCTTTGTTGGCATGAATGCTCCTAAGCCCCGAATTGAAGTAACTGAACATTCTGCAAAGGCAGAATCTACCTTGAATATATTTTTTAGCTTATCCTTTGATTTATGCTGTATTACTGGGGAAAATGGCTATTTCCAGCAGCTGAATCCTACCTGGGAAAACGTCCTGGGATGGACTATGTTAGAAGTGCGACACACACCTTGGATTGAGCTTGTTCATCCCGATGATGTGGAAGTCACTCTCAATACTGAGGCACAGTGTTCCCAACAAAACTTAGTAGAATATGAAAATCGCTACCGTCATAAAGATGGAAGCTACCGTTGGTTGTCTTGGCGAGTGTCACAGGCAGAAGACGGACTCTTGTATAAAGTGGCAAAGGACATTACGGCTGCCAAACAGACAGAAGAGGCAAGTCGTGACATTACTCCTCGGAAACAGGCCGAACAGAACTGGCAACGAGCCGTTGCAGAATTAACCGAATGGCATAATCGCTATGAAGCAGCGGGTCAAATCAATGGACTACTGCTTTATGAATGGAATAGTCAGACAGAGGAAGTCATTTGGGGTTCTAATGTTGAACAAGTCTTTGGTTATTCTCGTGAAGAACTCTCAGGCAGTATAGAGCAGTGGATGGAGTTATTTCATCCCGATGACATAGACAAAGTCATACAAGAACTCAACCGCATTATTGTCACCAAAGAGCCTCTGCATATCGAGTATCGGCTGCGTCAAAAGGACGGTACTTACATCACAATTGAAGACAACGGAAAGTTTTACCCCGATAGTGCTGGTAACCTTAATCGCATGGTGGGGTTTGTAGCTAATATCACTAAGCGTAAACAGGCAGAAACAGAACTGCAAAAAGCCTATCAGCAAGTGGAACTTCTGGTAGATAACTCGCCTCTAGCTATTCTGGAGTGGGACAAAGAATTTTACTTACAACGTTGGTCAAAGCAAGCCGAACAAATATTTGGTTGGAAAGCCACTGAGGTACTGAACAAACATCCCAGAGAGTGGCGGTTTGTCTATGCTGAGGACGCTCAAAGGGTTGATCGCATCCTGCGTCAATTAATCGATGGGGCGATACAGCGCACTGTAGACGAAAACCGCAACTACACCAAAGAGGGAAAGACTGTTTATTGCGAATGGTATAACTCGGCAATCTTCGATGAGTCGGGCAACTTGGTATCAATTTTGTCCCTTGTCCTGGATATCACCGAACGCAAACAGGCAGAAGCCACTCTGCAACAGGTGATGAACGAGCTAGAAACCAGAGTTGAAGAGCGTACAGCTGAAGTTCAGCAAACCAATGAGAAATTGAGTGCAGAGATTGCTGAACGCCAGCGTACAGAAGCAGCGCTGCGTCAGAGCGAAGAACAATTCCGCCGGGTGTTTAACGAGGCACCGATTGGCATGGGAGTCACTGGAAAGGATAAGCGTTTTTTTAGCGTGAATCAAGCCTTAGTTGAAATGCTGGGCTATAGCGAGTCTGAATTTATGAGCCTAACCTGCGAGGCTATCACCCATCCCGAAGACTGGAAGCGTTTACTTCCCTATCTCGATCTGATTGCAAAAGGAGAACTTGACCGCTTTCAAGTAGAAGAACGTTTCGTCAAGAAGAATCAAGAGATTCTCTGGGGCAATTTAACCTCGATGATGCTGCGTGACGAGTCGGGAGAAGTTCTTTACGGCTTAGGCATGGTCGAGGACATCACAGAACGTAGACAGGCAGAAGCAGCTCTTCGTCAAAGCGAAGAACAATTCCGCCGAGTGTTTGACGAAGCCCCGATTGGCATGTCTCTGGCAGGCTTGGATAATCGCTACATCAGGGTGAATCGAGCCTTTTATGAAATGCTGGGGTACACCGAGTCCGAACTTATGGCGCTCACGTTTGAGGCGATTACTTATTCCGAAGACTTAGCGCTGGAAATTCCCTGTATAGAGCGCCTCCTCACAGGAGAACTTGACAGCTTTGACCTAGAAAAACGTTATCGGAAAAAGAATCAAGAGATTGTCTGGGTGAATTTGACCTTAATTGCCCTGCGCGATCAAGCTGGAGTTGTCCTCTATACGTTAGCTATGATTCAGGACATCACAGAACGCAAGCAGGCAGAGGCGGCTGTGCGTCAAAGTGAAGCACGCTACCGCGCGATCATCGAAGACCAAACCGAACTCATCTGCCGCTATAAGCCTGACGGCACACTCACCTTTGTTAACGATGCCTACTGTCGCTATTTCAATAAGCAGCGATCGGAGCTTCTTGGTCACAATTTTATGCCGATCATTGCAGAAGAAGACCAAGCCGTTGTCACTCAGAAATTTAGTTCTCTTTCGGTTGAACAGCCCATTGTCACTTACGAATACCGAGTGATTCTCCCTGCCGGAGAGATGTGCTGGCAACAGTGGACTGACCGCGCCTTCTTTGATGACTCTGGCATTTTAATTGAGTTTCAGGGAGTGGGACGGGACATTACAAAACTCAAGCAGGCTGAAGCTGAAGTTTTAAAAGCCTTAGAAAGGGAAAGAGAACTGAGCGAACTGCGATCGGGCTTCGTATCCTTAGTTTCCCATGAGTTCCGCACACCACTAACCACCATTCAATCCTCAGCGGAACTCCTTGAACGCTACAACCACAAATTATCGGATGAGAAAAAACACAATCACTATCGGCGCATTCAAAATGCAGTGCAACGAATGACTCAGTTGTTAGAGGATGTTCTGACCATTGGTAAAGCCGAAGCGGGAAAACTGATATTCACTCCGTCCCCGTTAGATTTGGTTGCTTTTTGTCGTGACCTCGTCGAAAGTTTGCAAATGAGTACTCAGCCCCAATATCAGCTCAACTTTGTGGTAGTTGGGGATGGTAGCGATGCCCAAATGGATGAAAAACTTTTGGGTCACATCTTGACTAATTTACTAACGAATGCAATGAAGTATTCGCCTGAGGGAGGAACTGTTCAATTCGATTTGATTTGCGATCGCACTTGGGCTATTTTCCGTATTCAAGATAGTGGGATTGGTATTCCTCCCCAAGATATAGAGCGCCTATTTGAATCCTTTGGGCGAGCTAGCAATGTCGGTACCATTCCTGGAACGGGACTGGGACTCGCCATTGTCAAACGATGTGTGGATTTACACGGAGGTCAGATTACTGTTGAGAGTGAAATTGGAGTGGGAACAACCTTTACTGTGATGCTGCCGTTGCAGTCTCATACCAATTTAAACAGAGAATGCGACAGAGCATAGATTGAAAGCATTGCCTCCAGAAGGCCTGTGCAATCCCAAATCTAAAATCCTCGCATCCAAAATGGTATCCACCATCCATCAGTGTCATGGCAACCAGTTAAGAGCAGGCAGTTGAACACCCGCGCTTAGCTGAGCGGATTTTGTACCAGAGACGATAAAAATAGACTTCTTGCATAAGTGGTATAGGTACGAGCAATACATATCTACAGCTACGCTGCCTCCTCTAAGCTTCGCAGCTCAATTGAGTGGAAAAGTGCGATCGCCTAATGGGCACCAGTAAAACCGATCACCTTAAATTTGCACAAATCTTGGCAGGCATCGTGGCGCAGATTACTAACCAAGAGTCGCATCTAACGCTCATGAATCGCATCGAAATTTTTATTTATACTCTATGCCTGAGTTTAATCCTTAAAGGCGGCATCACTCCTGAGTTTGAGACTCAATTCAGAACTTTATGTGAGTTAATTGTATATGCTTGGAGCTTAGGGGTTGTCAATCTGGTCTTCTGCGGAGGAGCACTCAGACAGCTGGGCATTCGTCCTCGAACTTCCATCGGGCTATTAGGTATCTTGACTTCGCCTTTCCTGCACAGTAATTGGGGACATTTAGTAGCGAATACCGTTCCTTTCTTCATTCTTGGTTCGTTTGTCATCTTAGGAGGAATTCGGGATTTTTTCATCCTCACAATGTTTATACCACTTTTTAGTGGACTTGGAATCTGGCTGTTTGGTCAACCCTACACAAACCATATTGGTGCTTCAGATATTATTTTTGGCTATTTAGGTTTCCTGCTAGTGCGCAGCTATTTTGCGCATGATGGCCTGTCAATTGTCCTCACAGTGGTTGTCAGTTTCATGTATGGAAGGACTCTCTGGGGTATTTTTCCCGGAGAGGAAGGCGTATCCTGGGAAGGACATTTTTTTGGCTTGATAGCTGGAGTGCTGGTTGCTAGCTTTCTCGATGTGTTTCGGGTGATGGTGCCCGCTTCAATCAATGGAGGATTGTAGATAGTTCTAGCGATCGCATTGAAAAAAAGATGTCGCCGTCTATTTTGTATCATAATTGCTGATGACATCGAGTTTCAAAACTAGGCAATGTTTAGACTGTATGACTTTCTACCCTCTGGAAATGGCTACAAGATACGTCTTTTATTAACACAACTTGGTATTCCCTTTGAGAGGATAGAGCTCAATATCCTTAAGGGTGAAACCCGAACTCCAGCTTTCTTGGCTAAAAACCCCAATGGTCATATTCCCGTCTTGGAAATCGGACCCGGAAAAGTTCTTTCAGAATCCAATGCTATCCTCTTTTATTTAAGCGAAGGCACCCCGTTTCTCCCAAGCGACACTTGGGAACGATCGCAAGTGCTGCAATGGCTATTTTTTGAACAGTATAGTCATGAACCTTATATTGCCACCTCCAGATTCTGGATTTCCATTCTAGGTCAGGCGGATAAGTATCGGGAGGCTATTAAGCAAAAGCGTGAGCCGGGTTATGCCGCACTTACTCTGATGGAGAAGCACTTAACACATCATACATTTCTTGTGGGTGAGTGTTACACCATTGCTGACATTGGCTTGTTTGCGTATACTCATGTAGCCGATGAAGGGGGATTTGAGTTGACAAAATTTCCGGCAATTCAAGCTTGGCTGGAACGAGTTCAAGCACAGCCTCAGCATATAAGCATTACACAAGGCTAGAAGAGTTGTTTTATGAAAAAACCCCCACCGCATAAATGGTGGGAGCCTCTTACGTTATCTAACTCGTTGTAGCTATTAGATTGTCGATTTAAGTTAGCAGACTACTACTTTTTAGAAGCTGCCATCTGGTCTTGCAACTGGCTTTTAACCGATTTGAACTCAGTCGCCATTCGCTTCTGCTGCTCGTGGCTGAAGTTGTCGCGCAGTTTGGGGAACATTTCGTTCTCTTCTTGCTGCACATGAGACTGAACAGCTCTCATCAACTGCTCAACGTTAGCTTTGAAGTTGTCAATTGAAGAGGGATTTAAAGACTTAATGTGCTCCAGCATTTGCTTCATTTCAGCTTGCTCAGAATAAAGTTCCTGAGTGTCTTGGTAGTAAGAGCGTACTGCTGGGTAAACAACTTGTTCTTCAGCGGCGGAGTGAGCGCTTAAATCTTTGTAGATCTGACCGAAAAACTCTTGTAGTTTTTGAGGATCGTTCGTGCCTTGAACTTGCATGAACAGGGTATTAACCTTGGTGTGATCCATGCGGATAAGAGCACGGATATCCATCTCATCGTCGCTGCGAGTGACGGCACTTCCAACTACACCACTCAAAGCGGCAACAGCATCTTGAACGCGTCCCCACAGGCTTTGATCTGGCTCTTGTCCAGTCAATTCACGAGTGCCTAGAATTTCTAGAATTCCTTTTAGCTGCTCTTGATGAGCGCGGTTATCAAAGTTAACAGCATTCAATGGCCCGATCGCAGCCATAACGTCAGCACCAACAACCTGCGCACACTTGTGAACGAGGAGTCCAGACATTGTCTGTTTATGCTTGAGCAGTTCGTGCTGAGCTACTTTTTCATATAGAGTTAGCTCAGAACCTTCCATTAGTTTCTGAACTTGCTCAATCAGCATCTGAGTGGTTTCTTTTGGCTCTCCTTTAACACCGTACTGAACCATTACTGTGTCCAAAACGCCTAGGTTTTTCTGATCGTCTTGGATAAAATCTTGCAGACGCTTCCGAATCTCTTGATCCGTACAGGCTTGTATTAGTTTCTGTTCATTGGCAATGAGCAGATTCTGAAGCGCTTTCATGTCAGCGAGTTTTTGGGCGATCGCAAGACGTTTGGTATCATCAAGTGTTACCGACATTTGTTGTTCTCTCTTTGTTAAGGATGTTTAAATTGCAACTCTTTCAGTTTGTCGCAGGCATTGAGTGGCTTCATCCTTCTCTTGACGGATTCACAGTGTGAGTAGTCGAAGTCACCAAATTCTTATATTTTGGTGCTATTTACCTGTTTCTATGTTTTCCCTCACTTCGGGTGTAGTTTAACCCTTGAGATAGATGTTTTTTTAAATGAATTAAGGGAAAGTAGGGTTCATTTGAGCTTATTAAGATAAGTAAAAGCTATGTATATTTCAATCTTTTGCAGAAAATAAAAGCTTAAATCAAAATAGGCAAGGAAACAGGGATTAAACAATGTAAAGTTGAAAAGTATAAGCCTTTACAACAACTCATTGTTTAATGACTCATTGGTTAACGACGAGTTTGGAAAAACAGTAGAGACCCTAAACAAGTTAGTTAAGGATATCCCCTTTAAGAATTGAAATCAGGAACTTGCTGCACGTAGGCTTCGGTATCAAGCGTGACGCTGCCTTCTTGCACATCCATTTTTTTCACGCGAAGTGCAATTCCCTCCAGCTGAAAATAGGGTAAGTCCATCAGTTCTCTTGCTTTGTTCAAGAAGGTGAGCGCTAGTTCTAGGGAAATACCCTCTCCCTGAGTACATTGAAATGCTTCTAGCAGCAGAGGCTGCTTCATAATCGCTGGGCGAATTACGGCAGCGAAGCCAATACCCCTAGACGTGCCTATTTCGTGCAACACAATAGTTCCACTAAATCCCATCTTGCCACCACCTGGGAGATGAATCTTTAGCTGTTGCGGTTCCACGCTCAGAAGTTCACCTTCCACCTTCAACTCCAGACTTTGAAACTTGCTCTGAATGTAGTCTGAGTTCAAGGCGCGGTTGATATCTTGTTCTGTGAGTACCAAACGCGCAGTGGCTTCAAGGGGTTTATCCAGTTCAATCTGACCGAAAATCGCGCTTATGAGATCGATCGCAATCCTATCGGTGTGCAGTTGCATCTCCTGCACATGGATGTCTTTGTGCATTGTCACATCCTGAGCCGCGATCGAGACGGAATCCACGCACCCCTGAACCATTTTCAGCAGATCGGTTCGGACAGCTACGTTGATGTTTTCTACTTCATCGAGTTGCGCCGCGATCGCCATTTCAGCAGCTTGGGAGAGCGCCTGCTCCTCCAACCTTGGCTCATCTGGCATGACTTTATCTCCTCGTGTGCTGCTACTGCTTACTCTAGGTCTTTAGCATCACGCCGGGAATCTGTATCAAGGAATACGCAAATTGGAAGACAAAGCTAGCTGTATATAAAACGCTTGACAACTTGACGCTCCAATCGGCTGCTGTACATCTTTACAGTAATAAGTAAAACCCAAAAGGCCATTAGTACTACCCGTTATGGAAAGCAGCCGGACAGGAAACCCTGAAAACTCACCCGAAGCCCCCCAGAGTATAATTCACAAAACCAAAGTCGTTATCCCTTCTGCTCCCTTACCAGACCCTCTTGCTCAAAATATTGAGGCTATTATTGCCTTGCAAGCTAAAGCCGAAAAAGATCTACCCCGAACTCAGCGAATCGTGGAGGCTGTGACCGCTTTTTTCGGTCATCCAATATTTCTGTATTGCATTTTAATTGGCGTAACTGTATGGATCGTGTCTAATGTCTTACCCCCTGGCTTCGGCATCCCGCAATTTGACCCACCGCCGTTTGAATCGCTGGATCATGTCCTCGGCCTTGGTAGTTTGCTGATTTCAACTGGAGTTTTGATTACGCAAAATCGGCAAGAAAAATTAATGGAACAGCGAATGCAACTGAGCTTGCAACTCAACCTGCTCTCAGAGCAAAAAATTGCCAAGCTGATTGCTTTGGTTGAAGAACTACGCCGCGATCTTCCCAATGTGAAAGATCGGCACGATCCGGAAGCGGAGATTATGAAGCAACCAGCAGATCCCCATGTCGTTATGGAAGTTCTGGAAAAGACCTTAAGCGAAGAACTGGTCCAGCTTCAGCAACAAGATGTATCAGACTCATGAGGGAGTAAAAAGTTGCTTGCCTTAAAGTGTTACGCCTATTTCCTTATGTCATCGGGTAGATTCACTGATCAGAAGCGATCGCCTAGATTGTGTGAAGAATCTTTAAGACAGGAAACCCCATCGTGACACTAAACCAACCCGATATTGGCGAACAGGCACTGAGTAAAGCCGCAGAAATTGGACTATCGACCCAACTGGATGAAGTCGAAAATCTGGAAGTAGATATCCGCACTGATCCAGGCAAGCTGATTCAAGGAGAATTAGAATCCGTTGAAATTGAAGGCGAAGGTCTGGTAATGCAGAAAGACCTTCGTGCCGAGGAATTGGATGTCAAAATGGGTAGCATTGCTATCAATCCCCTTAGCGCAGCCTTTGGGAAAATTGAACTGACCCGTCCAACAGATGCAGAGGCTCATGTTGTCCTCACCGAACAAGATTTAGAGCGTGCCTTCAACTCTGAATATATCCATGACAAGCTGCAAAACCTGAAGGTGCATGTCAATGGTCAACTCCTGACGATCAATGCGCGTCAGGTACATTTGAGCCTACCCGGTGACGGTAAGATTACACTCACCGCTGAAATTCTCCTGAAGGAAACCGGAGAAACTCAGAACATTTCCTTCTCGACGGTACCCCACCTGGCTACTGGCGGAGAACGGATAGCACTAGAGGATATTCAGTACGCCCAAGGTAAAGAGATATCACCAGAACTCACGGCTGCTCTATTAGAGAGGGCAGGTGAACTGCTGAATTTACGCAACTTTGAATTAGAAGGGCTATCACTACGCCTCAAGGGACTGGATGTGCAAAAGGGCAAACTAACGCTTCAATCTACAGCTCGTGTTGAGCAATTCCCTAGTTCTTAATACCAAGATTGCTTGTTTGATACCACACTTGGCACCTCCCCAAACCCCTATTCTCTTTTTGTGTCCTGAGTCTGTTATCAATGGTTAAATCTCCCTTTTGGATGACGTTTCACCTAGTTGTTATCCGTCAGAATTCCTGTAGTAATCCGCGACGCTACTTCGACCTATAGGAATCTTAAAAATAAAGTAGAAGAATATGACACAGACTCCAAATATCCCCCCTGTAATAGAAAGTGAAGAGAGTAATTATCGAGACAGTGGTGTGCCTAGTACAGTGGCGATCGCAGGGCATCCCCTCCATCCTGCAATCGTGACTATGCCCATTGCTTTTCTAGTTGGGACAGCCGCCACTGATATAGCCTATTGGTTGACGGGCGACTTGTTCTGGGCACGCGCTTCATTTTGGTTAATCGTGGCTGGATTAGTTACTGGTCTTCTGGCTGCTCTTACTGGATTGATGGACTTTATGAAAATTGGTCGGGTTCGGAAGCATACGGCTGGCTGGGCTCATATGTATGCCAACGTCACCGCACTCGTCCTCACTGCCATCAACCTGGGGTTAAGACTAGGCAACCCAGCAGAAAATATCCTGTTTACAGGGTTAATCATCTCCGTGATCGTGGCGACATTGCTCGGCATTTCCGGCTGGTATGGAGGCGAACTGGTCTACCGCCATAAAATCGCTGTGATTGGCTACGGTGATCAAAATGAACGCTAAAAGTTAATCAAGACTTACCATTACCTCAAACAAAGTAACCAGAGAGAAGTGATCGCACATTGGCTCTGTGATTCTCACCTTTGCGTCACACACCTTCTGTAATTGTATTGTTGGTAGCAAACACAAGCTTTTGCCTTGTTGCATACACTCTTCTAGAACGATAGCTCTCTCAACAAACAGACGAGAGAGTATTTTTATTGCTAACATAGGCTAAAATAAATTCCCCTAACCCGTTCACCTTCTTGGTTGTTCAAAAAACCGATTAGGTAATACAAAGCTATAAGGTAAGAAGGCGCGTTGACCCAGTTACTCTTTTTGCGTACCATGAGCGCTATCGCGATCGCTCCTCTCACTCTACTGACCCTTGGCCTGAGTGCTGTAGTAACCACGGCTCAAATTCAGCTCTACAAGCCGATTCCTTTGTCGGTTGGTAATCCAATCAAAGATACGCTTTCAGACAAAGATATTCCCACCGGCAAAAAAGGATTTGCCAAAGACTATACCGTAAGATTGGCAGCCGGAGAAAAAGTGACAATCGCTGCCTCATCAAACAGCTTTGATACCTTTGTCTTACTCATAGCGGCTGATGGTTCTGTCGTGGAAGAAAACGATGATAGTCCAGATGGCACTACCAACTCTGTGATCGTTGTCAAAATTACCAGAACAGAAGACTACATTATTCGCGTGCGAGCTTCTGGTGGAAATAAAACGGTTGGTTCTTTTACCCTCAAGGTCACTCGCCAGCCTTCTGAAAAATAAATGAAGATTTGGTTTTACTACCTTATGCAGCGGATAATAAACCTATGACGAATCTGACTCCCACACCCAACACCGACGCCCAACCCGCTGACAAGCAAGAAACACAGCCAAGTCTATTACAATATCTAACTGGCGCGTTGATTTCTGGAGGATGTGCGATCGCGCTCTACTTGCTCACCTCTTCCATTGCTCATGCCTTTGCGAATAAGCCTGTTTCCTCCACCAACCAGACAGCAATCCGGATTACGCTCGCCGTTCGTACTCTGGTTGTGGGACTCAGTACGCTTGCAACTACCCTTTTTACGATCATCGGTCTTGGTCTAATGGGGGCGGCGATTTATGTCTCCGTTCAATACCTGAAAAACCGACAAGCATCCCCCTAGGATACTCAGTAATTTCTACAACATTATCGCTACACATTTCTAGGCGCTGCAACTCTCTGCGATCGCTACCAAGGACTGCCGATTATCGTAGATCAAGTGGCTAGGCTGGGGCTAAATAACTCGATATATTGACATAAAAACAAAAATAGTGTATTAAGTTTGATCGATTTTAGTGTAGCGCTCAAAGCCCTAGTCATTGCACAATAAGGGCAGTTCCTTGAGCTGATGGACTTTTATGCCGACTGTAATCGCTGATGCTAAAAATCTACTGTCTGACCTAATGGCTCGCTATGGCTCCCGCGTGGATTACTTAGCGATTCGTCTTGAGGAATCAGAAGGAACAAGTATTTTGTTACGGGGCGACAAGGTAGAAACCCTGAGCGAAGGTCTGGCGATGGGTGGACAGGTACGGGCTTGTTATAAGGGAGGTTGGGGATTTGCTAGTTTTAATCAGCTTTCGACCCTAATCGAGCGAGTGGAAGAAGCGATCGCAGCTGCACGAATTGTTGGGGATGAGGAAACCCTATTGGCCCCCGTTAAGGCCGTGGAGGCGATTTGCCAACTCCCCCTAACCGGCACAAACCCCCGCCATATTCCGATCGCTCACAAAAAACAATTGTGCGATCGCTACAACGACATCCTCAAAAGCATCGACCCCCGAATCACCACAACCTCCGTGCGGTATGGGGATAGTACCCAGCGAGTCATTCTCGCCACCTCCGAAGGCACCCTGATCGAGCAATCCTGGGCGGATATGGAAATCCGCTTCTCCGCTACCGCCCGGAATGGTGAGATTGTCCAAACCGGCAGGGAAACCACCGGCTCTCGCAAGGCTTACGAAGACCTGACAAATCTTGACGAACAGGTCAGAAATACGGCCCAACGCGCCGTAACCGCTCTTTCCCTGCCTCCAGTCAAGGGAGGTACCTACACGGTGGTTATTGACCCCATTCTCACCGGGTTATTTGTCCACGAAGCCTTTGGACACCTTTCCGAAGCCGACATGGCCTACGAAAACCCCGACTTACTAGAAGTGATGAGCATGGGGCGTCGATTTGGCCCGGAAGAGTTACAAATTTTTGACGGTGCCTCACCTCCTGGGCATCGTGGCAGCTATTTCTACGACGATGAAGGCACACCCGCAACCACAACTCAGCTGATTAAAGATGGTATTTTAGTGGGGCGTCTCCACTCACGGGAAACGGCTGGAAAGTTAGAGGAAAGTCCAACGGGTAACGCCCGTTGCCTCAATTACCACTATCCCCCCATTGTCCGCATGACCAATACCTGGATTGAGCGGGGAAAAACGCCAGTCCAAGACTTATTCAAAGGAATTAAAGAGGGGGTTTATGCCCGGAACTGGATTGGTGGTATGACCAATGGAGAGATGTTCACCTTTACGGCTGGGGAAGCTTGGATGATTCGCAATGGCAAGATTGCTGAGCCCGTGCGAGATGTGACGCTTTCAGGTAATGTCTTCAAAACCTTAGCAGATATTGAAGCGATCGGGGATGACTTCTACTGGGATGAATCCGGTGGCTGTGGTAAGGGAGGACAGAGTGGTTTACCCGTAGGTTGTGGCGGTCCCAGTTTGCGGATTAGAGATGTGGTTGTTGGCGGCGAGGCGGCTTAGACTCAAAGCTTAGGGACTTCCAAATTAAAAAGTATCCCCTTACCTCTTGTGGGGTGGGCATCTTGCCCGCCCTAACCTAACGCTTCGTTACCGCTAACGCCCCTACATCATGCATATTCTTTCACTTGGTATGAAGCAACACTCTAGCAGGCGAGACGCCTGCCCCACAAAAACTACAACCGTTAATTTGAGCCATTAGGTGCTAGGAGACGATCTATGGCAGATGCCAGACAACGTGACGAAGCAGGTGATCCATACGACTTGAACCGCTTTGTGCAAGCGCACGAGGACAATTACGAACGGGCACTCTCCGAGATCAAGAGCGGTCGGAAGCGATCGCACTGGATGTGGTACATTTTCCCACAGTTCGACGGGCTAGGGTTTAGTACAACTTCCAAGCGGTACTCGATCAAAAGCGTTGCGGAAGCCAAAGCGTATTTGAGCCATCCTATTCTCGGAGCACGGCTGACGGAGTGCGTCGAAGCGGTTCTGAGTGTAGAGGGACGCTCCGCCTACGAGATCTTTGGTTCTCCCGACGATATGAAACTGAGGTCTTGCGCGACCCTGTTTGCGTCCGTTTCGCCCAAAAGCTCAATATTTGACCAACTGCTTGAGAAGTTTTTCCAAGGCGAGCGTGACGACAAGACGCTTCGTCTACTGAACGTCTCAAGCAAGAATGAGTGATCCTTCCAGGATATTGTTAACGATACACACTGCGGATCAAAGCGATCGCACGAGGTCTTGCTAACTGATAACTTGGATTTAGCGAACGATTACGTTCCAGCAATGATTCAACGTTGGCATTGAGCCGACCATTTAGGAGAAGATGGCACAATTTGTGATTACGCTCCAATGCTTTCGTGAGAATGATTTTTCCCCGTGTGGAAATACCAGTACTCTGAAGGTTGAGTTCGACTAGAGTTGGATTGTGCATCAGGAAATGAGCGATTATTGCTGCGCCTGTATCTCCAATTGAGTTCGGTTGTCCCCCTAGAATTTTTGTGGAGGGGCTGTAACCTAGATCGAGATGGCTTAAGCTGGAATGGTTTTGGAGCGATGCGACCAAAGCGCGACATCCCTTTGCCGTGATGCCATTGCTGGCAAGTCCTAACTCGCTCAACGTTTGATTTTCCTGCAATCCCTCAGCTAAAACCTCAACTCCAGCATCTCCAAGACAGTTGACGTTGAGAAACAAGCCATTAATGCTTGGATTGTGACGTAGTAAGTCTGCAAGCCAATAAGTTTGGTCTGGATTGATTTGGTTGCCGCCCAAATACAAACGCTCAACCGTGCGATTTGTATGGATTAAAGCATCTAGGATAGCCGCCAGTCCATCCTCCCCCATTTGGGTAGAAACCAGGTCAAGGGTGCGGATAGTCCGGTTATGCCGTAACATTTGGGCGATATGGTACGCGCCTGCTGTACCAATCGGATTGCGCTTTAACCATAGTCCAGTCACCGATTGGTTATCTGTCAAAGCCCTTGCAAGAGACGCAACACCGATTTCTGAAATCGCATT
>NZ_DATNPA010000050.1:0-13370 GCF_036703385.1 Allocoleopsis sp.
AGGCGCTCTACCAACTGAGCTAACCGCCCGATAACATAATTAGGTTAACACAAAAATGATAATAACATATGCCCTCTGGTCAAACACACGATCGCATAACTTTGTGGAGCTTACCAGCAGTCACCGGTTTGACCCTAGCGACGACACAGAGTGGCAACCTAACTTTAATCGTCTCCGGAGGGTTCCTCTTTAGTGGGCTGATGTTCAGTCCTGACTTAGACCTGAAATCGCTACCTTTCAAGCGCTGGGGGTGGCTGCGGTGGATTTGGATACCCTACCAAAAAGCGATGCGCCATCGATCGCTCTTTTCTCACGGCCCCCTGATTGGCACCACGGTACGAATGCTGTATCTTGCTGCATGGACAGCCTTGGTGGGGATACTGATTTTGGGCGTCGTCCAGCTATTCCGGGATGTGCCTTGGAGTTGGCAGCAGTTTGGTCAAGACATGAAGCGATCGCTAATCCATTATCAAGCCGAATGGATTGCCCTGTTTGTGGGTTTAGAACTGGGGGCAATGATTCATTCCTTGAGCGATTGGACGAGTACAGCCCTCAAGCGTTCCCAGCGGAAGCCAAAGCGCAAATCGACAACACGCAAGCGTACCCCGTCCCGACGTACCTCCAAGAAATAATGGAGTTGGAACAGATTAATTTTAGACGAGGTTGACTTTTTTGAATATTGAGCTGTAGGGGCGGGTTTAGGGATAACTTTTGTCGTCCTACCAAAAAATGTGATACAAAACCCGCCCTTCCCCCCGCACATCCCACCGAAAAATCCATACATTGGGATGTGTTGTGGGATGCGATCGCAACCACGATGGGCGATCGGATTTATGTCTGGTGCAATCAGCTAGGCTAACGCCTCGCTACGCTAACGCTGGTGCCAAAGGCAATCGCACATCATTAGGTTATCGGTAAATTTGTTCAGGGGTAAGGGCGGGTTTTGATGTCAGGTTATTGGTTTTCCCAGCAATTAAATCTCTAAACCCGCCCATACATCGAAAATTTGGTTGAATGACATGGGTTGGATGGCGTGGGATGGGTTGGTCTTCTGAAAAACGCCAGCGGTTGAAACCGAATGGCAGGTGATTGGCAACACCGAGAATCTCGTGAAGAATAGTTAAGTGGTTGTTGGTTTCCCTTTATGTCCGGTTCCCACGAGCAAACTCAGCTAATGACCGAAGCGTCGGTGTTACAAGCATTGCAACAGTTGATTGAAGTCGTTGCCCAGTTGCGATCGCCGGAAGGTGGCTGTCCCTGGGATTTGGAGCAAACACCCCAGACGCTGATTCCTTACGTGATTGAGGAAGCCTATGAAGTCGTCGATGCGATTCGCAGTGAGGATAAAGATGCGATCGCAGAAGAACTAGGAGACTTACTCTTGCAAGTTGTCCTCCAAGCCCAGATTGCCAGTGAAACCGAGCAATTTACGCTCAAAGAAGTCGCTCAAGGCATCACCCAAAAGCTCATCCGGCGTCATCCCCATGTGTTCGGCGATGTCCAAGTCCAAAATGCCGCAGAAGTCCATCAAAACTGGGAGCAAATCAAAGCAGCGGAAAAAGGAGAAACAACAGCGGAGGCTCATCTCCTCAGCCGCAAACTAACTCGCTATGCGCGGACGTTACCCCCCTTAAGGGGAGGGATGAAAATCTCGCAAAAAGCGGCGGCGGCTGGCTTTGAGTGGGAGAACGTTGAGGGCGTCTGGGAGAAGTTTAGCGAAGAATTAGCCGAATTCAAAGAGGCACTTGAGCAGAACAATAAAGCCGAACAGGAGGCGGAACTTGGAGATTTACTCTTCACCCTGATTAATATTGCCCGTTGGTACGACCTTGACCCTTCGGAAGCGTTGCACGGAACGAACGATCGCTTTATTCAACGCTTATCAAAAATGGAGACTGTCGCCGACCGACCGCTTTCAGACTATACCTTGGATGAATTGGAAGCTCTCTGGCAGCAAGCTAAAGCCCGACTTGCAAAGGAGCGTTAGCTACAACTAACTATAAGTAAGCCTTATGCCAGGGAAAACTCCCGTTAAACCCTGCCAGATTCTAACGGGAGCCTTCTATCCACTTTCCAGTACTTAAATAATCAATCACCTATCCAAAACCTGTAAATTCAGTTTATTTCTGACAATTCTTTCCTACCTTACTTACCATTGAGTCAGAAATTAAACTTGGAAAAATCAGAATAAACACATCTTTGTGTCATTTCGTAAGCTCTCTAGCTTAGGAATACTGACTGTTAATTGCCCAAATCATACCCAGAATTTCAGTTGATTTTAGCAGGAACCCAATCATCATGGTGAGGTTGGTCAATGGCTGGGGATTGAATGGCAACAAAATAGCATTCACCTTCACCTTTCACGGCAAAACCGTGAGCAACATTCGTGGGATTATAAACTCGATTTCCAGCAGCAAGAGGAAACCATTTATCCTTGCCCACTGCTAAACCCATACTCTCTAACTCAGAGGTTGGAGACCAATCCTCTTCTACAAGAGCGTAGGCATTAACTGGGTCAGGAAAACCTTCAGCAGCCCCAAACATCACACACAGAGCGTGGGCTATCTGGTGAGCATGTACAGAACCAGGGTAATCACTTTTAATGCCAATTAGTTCGAGTTGTAGTCCCCCAGAATTCAGCTTGAATTGTTCTAAAAACTGTTGCAATATTTCTTGGCGCACCGTCGTTTTTTCAAACCCGTGATAGTTTTTCTTGGATGCCCAATCAAATAGTTCTGCTGCGGGTTTCTTCCTTAATAAATTGACAAATTGATTACCAATTGTTTCTAAAGTTTCTCTTGGGAGCTTTAGAATTGGCTTAGCCAAACTAGTATCTAACATGGCTACCGACTCCTAAAATTCAGGTATTTAGACTGCTTAATAGTTGATTCGGGTTACAATACCCTCTTCGGGCTAACGAGAGATTACAGTTTCTTCGCTAACCATACCTAAAGACACTGAACAAAAAACGAGTAGACCAGGCTTATTCCAGCTCTAGTCTTTCTTTTAATTTTCGGACTTTTACTCAGACAATTAAGCTGGGAGAAGTCATCACAAAAACATCTCTGGTTCCTACCCGCTCAGATGTGGGTTTAATCGGAGTGGTATAGTGCAGGAATTCATGGTCATTGACCAATACCATTTCGCCAGGATTCAAAACTTTACTAAAAACAGGCTGCTTCTGTCTGGCTACATAGAGATGGGTTTCTCCACCTTCAATATTGTCTCGGTCAATTGCGATAATGCCGATAAAATCAGTCCCGTCTCTATGAATTCCTTCAGGTGCTGGGTTGCCAAAATTCTTCGGCGAACAGGTTATCCTAATTTGATGAACTCCAATTTCAGCTTCTGGATGAAGTTTACAAGAATCAGTGAAGGCCAAAACCAGTTTCTGAAATTCTTCTTGCTCGATCAGAGCATCTTCGAGTTCTTCATACTCTCTCTTCAGATTGCCCAATAATGGGTTATATTCCTTACTTTGCAAGAAGTAGCCATGAGGCAGTTTGATTAACTCATTCCCCGACACAGTAAATCGAGAAAATCTTCTGAAGCGATAGTGACCTTTGATATAGGGGTCAACCGGAAGATTTGTAAAAAATGGCTTGATACTTTCCAGTTTGATTGAGTTTACCTTTCTAAGTGTAAACAAAAAGGCATACTCGAGTTCCGTCAATCCTGATATGGTTTGCATCGTTTTTTCACCCTTATACCCCGATCCCCTTACGGGTTTCTTCCTTAAAGGGGTTTATATCCTCAGTATAGAACAAAAAAAATATAGTGTTGCCAATTACACTACAGAAATTTCTAAAATATGGTATATTGCATTTTTTTAGCAGGCGAAATGGAAGTGGACGAAGCTTCCGCCCACAAATACCTCTTTCAGGACTCAAGCGAGAGCTAAGCTTCAGTCCGTATCGCTTTTACCAATCCCTGACAAGCTCGAAGGAAAATACCAACGTCTACGCCTAGGGCAATATACTGAATCCCAGCATCAATCCACTGCTTAGCGACTTCTGGATTATCTGCATAGGTGCCAACTATTTTTCCCGCGTTGCGAATCGTGTCAATGCATTGATGCATCAAGTCCATGACACGAGGGTCACGTACCTGACCGGGAATACCCAGTGATTGCGACAGGTCGTAGGGGCCGAGAAAAATAACATCAATGTGGGGAACGCTGACAATCTCGTTGAGGTTCTCTACACCGCGTATGCCTTCAACATGAATGACAACTAGGGATTCCTCGTTGAGTTTGTCTGTGATTTGCGCTCCTGCGGCTGTATAAACACCAGCACGAGTGTAGAAAGAAAGACCCCGCGAACCTAAAGGGCTGTACTTGGCACTTCTAACGCAGGCTTCGGCATCGGCCTTGGTTTCAATCTGTGGAACTTGAACGCCTGCACTGCCAATGTCAAGAGCACGTTGGATGTGCAGGGAGTCGTTTTTGCCAACGCGCACAAGAGGAGCGATTCCTACACAGTCGGCAGCGCGGCAAAGGTTTTCGGCAACCAGTGGATGAAGAGGTCCATGTTCTAAATCGATGATAGCAAAGTCAAATCCGGTATGTCCGCAGATTTCCACAAATCCTGGATAGGAACAGTTGACAAATAGACCGAGTACCACTTCACCTCGCTGGAGCTTGCGCTTGAGTTGGTTTTCGCGAATCATTTCTATACCTTGTTGGATGGGGTGCAATTCAAAGTATCTCTTGTGGGGCTGGTGCGAAAACTCTTAATTGCGAAACAATGGCGTTGGGGTCGGTCAACGGTGACCTGAGGAGCCTGTATCAATGAGCATCACAAGAATTTGGCTGCTGTTGAAAATAACATTTTCTCAGTGGAGACAAGACCAAGCCTCGCTGATGGCAGCTGCGTTGGCCTATTATACGGTGTTCTCTCTGGCACCCCTCTTAATTATTGTGATTGCGATCGCAGGAGCGGTATTTGGAGAACAGGCGGCAAAAGGTGAGCTTGTGATGCAAATGCAAGGACTAATTGGCAAAGATGGTGCCGAGCTAATCCAGACGGCGATCGAAAATGCCAGTCAGCTCGATCCTAGCCAAGGCCCTATCCCCACCCTGATCAATATCAGCCTCCTGCTCTCTGGCGCAAGTGTCATCTTTGGTCAACTCCAAAAGTCACTCAACCGCATTTGGAATGTAGAACCGAAGCCAGGACACAGCATCATCGACTTTCTTCGCCAACGTTTTTTATCGTTCTCGATGGTGCTAGTGATTGCATTTTTACTGCTAGTGTCTCTCGTTATCAGCACAATCCTGGTGATTTTAGGTAATTATTTGAGGGACTTGGTACCGGGTTTTACCTACTTGTGGCAATTACTCAACTTTCTCATCTCATTTGGCATTGTCACACTGCTGTTTGCCATGATGTTTAAAATTTTGCCCGATGCCAAAATTGATTGGAAAGATGTGTGGATGGGGGCGGCACTCACCGCTCTACTCTTTGATATCGGTAAGTTTCTATTAGGGTTCTATTTGGGGAAAACCAGTTTAGCTTCAGCCTATGGTGCAGCTGGCTCTCTAGTCATTATCCTTACCTGGGTTTTTTATTCCGCTCAGATTCTGTTTTTGGGTGCAGAATTTACCCAGGTTTATGTCAGAAGTAGCGGCAAAGAAATTGCTCCGGCTGATTATGCCATGCGTGTCTCAAAGCCTTCTTGTGAGGAAGTCGGTTTAAAGTAGCCGTCCGAGAAATCCTAAGTTGTCGTGCCTCAAGAGTAGAAGAGAGGTTTTCCACATCCTGTGAAAAGTCAGCGCTACCACAGCAAACGAACTGCGACTCTCGCTACACAGTCCGGATACCAGTAATTTCAGTCGTAGGTTAGCTGCCCTTGCTTTAACTTGCAATTGGGTGTTTATCTTGTTTATTGGGGAATGACCCGAAAAGCCCATCCCGATTATGCTTGCTTAAATGCACATTAACTGAGTAGTGGATGCAGGATGTAAAAATTACCCTGCCCCTACGCTAGAAACTTGATCTTCATCCTAGAAATCAGCCAAATGGCGTAAAAAAATTGGAGCATTTGGCTGAGTTATTTGCTTTTACACTGTACATAAAATTTGATAAGCTTTTTTAAAACGAACTAACAAAATCCAACAACTTCAATTACTCAATTGATAGGTAGTGCATTCAATCAGTGACCAGTTATCAGTGAGCAGGTAACGGAAAAGAGGATTGAACCCCTGCCTGTTACCTACCATCTGTAGAGGTGGGAAATTGTTACTCTCAGGGGAAGTAAGTAGTGACCAGTGGTGCATAAATTTTAATGCGCTAGAACAAATAGTGCAAAATCAAATGCTTCCCCATACAACTTTAAATTATCAATCTATTTTTAGGAGTTTGAGCTTATCAAATCTCCTAGGAATTTGCTTTGGAGCGAAATGCTGTCACCTTTGTCAGTTGGGCTGGGGTACGAAACCAAACTTACTTGAGCGGGACTTGCACATCGAATTAATCAAAGGAATTAATAAATATGAGTGAATTCCAGTTATTAGAGGCCACTGTTCACGAGAATCCGCGACTGTTGAGCGCAATTTTTGAACAGACGGCTGTTGGAATTGCCTATCTCAGCCTGGAGGGTCAATGGCTAAAAATTAATCAAAAACTGCTCGATATGATTGGCTATACTCCTGAGGAATTACTAAGTCAATCGCTCCAGGATATTACCCACCCGGACGATCGCACGAGCGATCGCAACTTACTGAAAACACTCCTAGCAGGCGACATTCCGAATTACAAGATCGAAAAAGGGTTCCTGCATAAACAGGGTTACCTGATGTGGGTGAATCTCACTGTGTCCCTTGTACAACAGCCATCGGGTAAGCCTCCCATTCTCCTCGTCATCGTTGAGGAGATTAGCGAGAAGAAACAACTCGAAGAAGTGATCAAAGCGCTAGTTAAGGGAACCGCCAGTGTGAATGGTGGCGCAGACTTCTTCCCCGTCTTTACTCAATATCTAGCCTTTGCCTTGAGTGTTCGTCATGCAATGGTGACAGAACTCCTAGAAGATGAGCAGGGCAGACGACTTCACGCCTTGGGATTCTGGGCGGGAGATAACTTTATCGAAGATTATACGTACAACTTAGCGAATACACCCTGCGAGCGGGTTGTGAATGAGGGGATGAGTTGTTTTAGCGATCGCCTTCAGCAACTTTTCCCACTCGATCTCGATTTAGTAGGTTTAAATGCCGAGAGCTATCTAGGTATCCCCCTGTATAGTACCTCAGGGCAAATCATCGGTCACATGTGTATTTTGGACGATAAGCCCTTGCTCCGAGAACAGCAAGCGCGATCGATCTTAACCATTTTCGCGGCACGCGCCGCCGCCGAACTAGAGCGCAGACTCGCAGAGCAAGCCTTACTTAAAACCAATCAAGAGCTAGAACTTAGAGTCACACAGCGCACCGCCGAATTAGCCAAAGCCAAAGAAGCCGCTGAAGTTGCCAACGAAGCAAAAAGCACCTTCCTCGCCAACATGAGCCACGAATTGCGATCGCCCCTCAACGCCATTCTAGGCTTTGCCCAACTGATGACGCGTAGCCGCAGCCTCCCCCCAGAACACCTGGAAAATGTCGGCATCATTACCCGCAGTGGGGAACACCTGCTCACCCTAATTAACCAAGTCTTAGATTTATCCAAAATTGAAGCAGGGCGCACTACCCTGAACGAAAAAAACTTCGACCTTTATCGTCTACTAGATGATTTGGAAGATATGTTCCAACTTAAGGCTGACGATAAGCATTTACAGTTACTTTTTGACCGCGCCCCCGATGTCCCCCGCTATATCCGCACCGATGAGGTTAAATTACGACAAGTCTTAATTAACTTGCTCAATAATGCACTGAAGTTTACCACTGAGGGGGGTGTGTCGGTGCGAGTGGATAGAAGGTTGAATGTTGAAAGGTTGGAAGCGCAGGAGGGCGTAGCCCATGTTGAAGGTTCAGAAGAGTCTTTTAACCTGCAACTTGCTAACCTGCAACCTTCAACCCAAACAAACCTACAACCTTCAACCCAAACAAACCCGCAACTTCTCACCTTAGCATTCGAGGTCGAAGACACCGGCCCTGGCATCGCCCCAGATGAGTTAGATAACCTCTTTGAAGCCTTTGTGCAAACCACAACTGGCAAAGAAGCACAGGAGGGAACAGGTTTAGGTTTGCCGATTAGTCGCAAATTTGTGCAACTAATGGGGGGTGAAATCATTGTTACTTCTCAGGTGGGACATGGCACCCTCTTCAAATTTGACATTACAGTGGGTGTAGTTGATGTCACTGATATTGAAACCAAACAACCAACACGCCGAGTCATTGCCCTTGAACCCAACCAACCCCGCTATCGGATTTTGATTGTGGATGACAAACCCCTCAATCGCCAACTGTTAGTTAAACTGCTCAACCCCTTTGGTTTTGAACTGAGGGAAGCGACTAACGGTAAAGAGGCGGTTGAAATTTGGGACGAGTGGGAACCACATCTGATCTGGATGGATATGCGGATGCCCGTGATGGATGGTTACGAGGCGACTAAACAGATTAAATCAACGACGAAAGGACAAGCCACCGCCGTCATTGCCCTCACGGCGAGTGTGTTGGAGGAGGAACGGGCAGTAGTACTATCGACGGGTTGTGATGACTTTTTGCGTAAGCCGTTCCGAGAAGAAGAAATTTTTGCTGCCATGCACAAACATATTGGCGTGCATTATCTTTACGAGGAACCAACAGCCCAGACAGCTGTTTCCCAGACGGATATCCAAGATGCTCTGATTCCATCAATTCTCGCTACTCTGCCAACTGAATTGCTCGCTAATTTGGAGCAAGCGGCGAGTTTTGCCGATATGAAACAGATGGACAGTTGTATTGATGAAATCCGGAATTATAACGCCACTCTCGCTGATGCGATCGCATCATTAGCCAATGATTTTGAGTATGGCAAGATTGTCACGTTCATTCAAGAGGCTAAAACTAGCTAAGGAGGTAAGTATGAATATTGGTCGTTGAGGCAAGGCAGAGGGCAGAAGATAGAAGGCAGAAGGGAAGAGGATTTTAATTTCCTAACATTTGTTGATAGACCTTCGTTTATTTGTTTAGCCGCCATTTGCTCCTCGCCCAGCCTGCGATAACCTAAATCTTTCTCTCAAATCTCAAAAGGTATGATAGACCATCAAATAAGCCCAGCCACAGCCAATATTTTAGTAGTTGATGATACTCCAGCTAATTTGCGTCTTTTAGTGGGAATCTTAACCGAACAAGGGTACACGGTTCGACCGGCACGGGATGGCTTCCAGGCGCTCTCAATTGCCCAAGGTGTCCCCCTTGATCTGATTTTGCTGGATATTCAGATGCCTCAAATTGATGGCTATGAAGTCTGCTCGAAGTTGAAAGCGGATGAGAGAACTCGCCATATTCCCGTTATCTTTATCAGTGCCTTAAGTGATGTATTCGATAAGGTGAGAGCCTTTGGGGTGGGCGGCGTGGACTACATTACTAAACCGTTTCAAGTCGAAGAAGTTTTGGCTAGGGTGGAAACTCACTTGGCTTTGCAACATCTGCAAACAAGTCTGCGAACTAAAAATCAGGATTTAGCTAAAACCAATGAGCAATTAGCCAAAACCCTGCAACAACTAAAAGCCACTCAAGACGAACTCATCCAATCGGAAAAAATGGCAGCTTTAGGACAACTGATTGCTGGAGTCGCTCATGAAATCAATACACCTTTAGGAGCGATTCGTTCTTCAGCTGGAAGTATTTCTAAGTTTTTGGGTCAAACTCTCGAACAGTTACCCGATTTATTTCAATCTATTTCAAGAGAAGAAGCGGAGAAATTCTTGGCTTTATTGCAACGGTCACTTCAAAAAAAATCAACGTTCTCTGCTAAAGAAGAGCGGCAATTAAAACGAAGCTTAATTCGGCACTTGGAAGAAAAAGGGGTAGAAAACGCTGACGTTGTTGCAGATACCTTAATAGATATGGGAGTTTATCAGGAAATTGACCCATTTCTATCTCTGTTAAAAAGATCGGATAGTCAGTATCTCTTAGAAATCGCCTATAAGCTTTCCGGATTACAACGAGGCACTCAAACTATCAACATGGCTACAGAACGTGCATCAAAAGTAGTGTTTGCTCTAAAAGCCTATGCCCGTTATGACCAATCCGGTGCAATGATACTCGCTAACCTAGTTGAGGGAATTGAAACTGTATTAACCCTTTATGACAACCAAATCAAAAATAGCGTCAAAGTAATCCGAAACTATACTGAATTACCCCTATTTTTCTGTTATCCTGATGAACTCAATCAGGTTTGGACTAATATTATTCATAATGCTTTACAAGCAATGGATTATGGAGGAACATTAACCATTGACATTACTCAGCGAGACCAGCAGGCTCACATTAGCATTACTGATAGCGGTCAGGGGATACCTGAACAGATTAAACCTAAAATATTTGAACCATTTTTTACGACGAAGCCACCTGGAGAGGGCAGTGGATTAGGACTTGATATCGTGAAGAAGATTATTGATAAACATCGAGGTCAAATCGAAGTTGAATCGATTCCTGGTAAAACCATATTTACTGTCTCTCTTCCTATTAATATTCAAGAGGAATCCCAATAAACTGAGTACTTCGGTAGCTACACTCTGTATAGAACTCATAGTGCGTTACACTACGTAAAACTCCTCTCTTCCTAGAGGCTAGGCGTAAGCCCTAGACTAATATAGATTACCCATTACTCAGAAAATATGCCTAAATCAGTTATTCTATGCGTCGATGATGAGACAGTTGTTTTAAAAAGCCTCAAGACACAACTTAAAGAAGCCTTTGGAGATACTTACTTTTATGAAGTAGCTGAAGGTGCAGAGGAAGCCCTAGAGTTAATTCATGAACTCAGTGAGGATGAAAATAGTATTATTCTCATTGTCTCGGATTGGTTAATGCCCGGTATGAAGGGAGATGAATTCCTCACTCTTGTCCATCAAGAATTTCCCAGCATTATTAAAATTATGCTAACGGGTCAAGCCGATGAATCAGCTATTGAGCGGGCTAAAAAGCAGGCAAACCTCCATCAATGTTTATATAAACCTTGGTCTGAAGAGGAATTAGTTGCAAGCATTAAATCAGGTTTAGCAAAACGATGATTCTGTTTAACAAAAAAAGAGAAAAATTTGATAACGGTGACTAAACAGGTAATTATTTGTGTCGATGATGAGACAACGATACTGAGAAGCCTCAAAGCTGAACTGAAAGAGGCGATTGGTAATGATTATCTGATCGAAGTGGCTGAAGGTGGAGAAGATGCCTTAGAGTTACTGCATGAAGTACTCGAAGATGGATATGAAATTCCTTTAATTATTTCAGACTATATTATGCCGGAGATGAAGGGCGATGAGCTGTTAAGGCAGGTTCACCTAATTTCTCCCAAAACCCTGAAAATTTTGCTGACGGGTCAGGCTAGCATTGAAGCTGTGGGGAATGCGGTTAACTATGCCAAACTCTATCGCTATATGGCAAAACCGTGGCAAGCTGAAGACTTTAAATTGACGGTTACAAAAGCGATTTACAGCTACCTTCAGGATAAAAAACTTGCCGAACAAAATGCCCAACTCCAGCAGATGAATCAGGAGTTGGAAGAATTAAACCGTGATCAAGCCGCACTGATTGCCCAACTCCACGAGAAAGAAAATCGCTTGATGCAGTTTTTAGAAGCCATGCCAGTCGGAGTGTTTGTGGCGGATGCGAATGGCAAACCTTACTACATTAATTCTCGCGCCTATCAGTTATTGGGTAAAGGAACTGTCGCGAACGCCACATCTGAGCAATTGATGGAAGTTTATCAACTCTATCTCGAAGGCAGCGATCGCCTGTACCCCAACGAGGAGGATATCTTGCATCGGGCGTTAAACGGGGAAAGTGCCACGGCTGATAATATAGAAATCCGTCATGGTGACAAGATTACCCCGATAGAGGCTTGGGGAACGCCGATTTATGATAACAAAGGCAACTTAACTTATGCGATCGCAGCATTTCAAGATATTAGCGATCGCAAACAGGCACGAGAGGCACTGCAAAAGGCAGAACGCAAGTATCGCAGCATGTTTGAAAATGCCCTAGAAGGCATCTTTCAGATTACCCCCGATGGACGTTATCTCAATGCTAATGCGGCTCTAGCCCAGATTTACGGCTACGACTCTCCCCAAGAGTTGATGGCAATTCTCACCCCCATTGAGCATCAACTTTATGTCCAACCACACCGCTGGACTGAATTGATGCGTTTATTGCAGCAGTACGGTGAAGTGTCTAAGTTTGAGTCTCAAGTCTATCGCCAAGATGGTAGCATCATCTGGATTAGTGAGAGTGCCCGTGGTATCTATGATGGCAATGGGGCACTACTCTACTATCAGGGTTTTGTTGAAGATATCAGCGATCGCAAAAAAGCTGAAGCTGAACGGGAACGGTTTACGGAGAAACTCTTTCAACTCAATCAATCCTTCTCTCGCTTTGTTCCCCGTGAGTTTCTTCAGTTTTTAGACAAGCAAAGTATTGTCGATGTCCAATTAGGTGAGGCGGTACAGAAGGAGATGTCGGTGCTATTTTCTGATATCCGCGACTTCACTAGCTTCTCGGAACGGATGACACCGGAGGATAATTTCAAATTTATCAATTCCTATCTTTCTCGCATGGGTCCCGTGATCAGCGAACATCAGGGATTTATCGATAAATATATTGGCGATGCAATTATGGCACTGTTTAGTGGTAACGCCGATAATGCTGTTAAAGCTGCAATTGCTATGTTGCACAAGCTTGCGGAGTATAATCAACATCGAGCCGCCTCTGGCTATGCTGCGATTCAAATTGGCATTGGCATCAATACAGGTTCTCTAATGCTGGGGACAGTTGGGGCTCAAAGCCGCATGGATACTACGGTGATTAGCGATGCCGTCAATTTAGCCTCCCGCCTGGAAAGCCTAACCAAAAATTATGGAGTATCGCTGTTAATTTCTCACCAAACCTTGGTACGTTTAGACAACCCAACAGAATATAGTATCCGCTTTATTGAGCGAACTAAAGTGAAGGGAAAGTTAAAAGCCGTCGCCGTGTTTGAAGTGTTTGATGGGGATGAGCCGGACATGAAACAGGGCAAGTTAGCCACGAAAGTTATCTTTGAAGAAGGTCTGTTTCTCTACTATCAGCAGGATTTTTCCCAGGCTGCTAAACGATTTGTCGATGTCTTGAGCATCAACTCAAAAGATAGAGTGGCTCAAATCTATCTTGAACGGTGTCAGCAGTCGATTATACAACCGCGATTTTGACAAATGATTCAGGATTCAACAATAAGTGAGTTATCAAAATGTATTTG
>NZ_DATNPA010000051.1:0-14779 GCF_036703385.1 Allocoleopsis sp.
TAACAATGCCATTGATGCCATAGAAAATCATAGGCAGGATCAAGAGGGCTTGATTATGATCCGCACGGAAGTTGTTGATGCGAATTCCCATGTAGTGATTCGGATTAAGGACAATGGCCCGGGAATGACTGAAGCTGTGAAAGCTCAGCTTTTTGACCGCTTCTTCACTACTAAACCAATTGGTCAGGGTACAGGTTTAGGTCTATCTATCAGCTACCAAATTGTTGTTGAAAAGCACAACGGTCAGCTAAAGTGTATTTCAGCGCCAGGAGAAGGGACTGAGTTCCTGATTGAGATTCCGATTCGGCAATGAAGTTAAGAACATGCGATTATCTTCCCCTTCAACTAAAACCTGCAAGTGTTCCTACAAGGCTTATCGCTTCCCCGATAGAATGAGCGATCGCACCTGTGAGCATCAAGAGCGATCGCACCCAGAAACGGTAGAATGAACTTCAAAGTTTGGAGCCATTGTCTATGCTGCGTACATTTCGGGCTGTTCTAAAGGGCAATTTGCTGGAATGGCAGGAGCAAGTCAATGGGTGGCTCCAGGGCGATCGCACAGTGCAAGTTCTGGTCACGCTTCTAGACGAGGAGCCTTTCGCCGTAACCCAAGGACGTGGGCGACAAATGGCAGACGTGCTGGAAAAATTAGCCCAAGCACGGGCATTTTCGGGGGTTGATCCTTCGAGGTGGCAGCGTGAAATCAGACAGGATCGTGAACTCCCTGAGCGGAGTGAATGATGCTACTCGATAGCAACATCATCATTTACGCAACTCAGCCCGAAAATGCCTGGTTACGTGAATTTATCGCAGAACATGAGCCAGCGGTTTCAGCACTCAGTTATGTTGAAACCCTGGGCTATCATCGTCTGACGGAAATGGAGTGCCAGCTTCTTGAGGAATTTTTTGCTGTGTCATTGATGCTGCCAATTTCACAGCCCGTTCTGGCTCAAGCTGTAACACTACGACAAACTCGACGGATGACGTTAGGAGATGCAATTATTGCAGGAACTGCCTTGACGCATGATCTTATATTGGTCACCCGGAATGTTGACGACTTTCGATGGATCGAGGGCTTACAGCTGTTGAATCCTTTTGAGGCGTGAGAACTGAGGATGAGCGAGCGCACCCATGACCATCAAGAGCTATTCCTTCCGGGATAGCTACGCTTCACTCATTCTACTCATCTAAAGCAGTTAACCCTCATCAGGTGATTGACTCGGCGGACTAAAGTCATCCGGTAGCTCATCAATACGTTCAATCCCCAGTAGTTGGCACAGCTTCTTAAGTTGCGGAATGCTCAGTTTAGCCTCAGTCTTTCCAGCGATCCAACGTTGGTAGGTAGAACGGGGAATGCCGCAGTGTAGCGCTAACTCGTCTTGGGTGAAAGTCGTTCGGTCTATTCTCAACGCTTCCCAAGCTGAATCGCTTGCCTGTTTTCGCCTTTTACTTTTTTCAGTCATTGCATACTAACTAAGCATTATTCCTTAGATATTTGGTTTATTGGCCCAAAGTCATCGGGTATTTCGTCAAGTGACTGGATTTGCAACAGTTGCATCACGGCTTTCCATTGAAGAGGAGTAAGTTTTGCTTCAGTTGTCCCAGCAATCCACCGTTGATAGGTACGTAATGGAATGCCGCACTGCACTGCAAATTCAGCCTGAGATAAATTTGTCCGTTCAATCCTCAGGGTTTCTATAAGTGACTCGCTTTCTTGGGGTCTTCTGTCTTTTTTCATTCTACAGTTTTGACGCGCCATATTGACATCTGCTGTAATGGCACGCCATAATGGCGTTATTCAAGGAGAGCAAAGGGCAGACAGCTAGAACTTACATAAATACAAAGCTGCCCTTCGTTCTAGTGTCTCATTTTGTCGTAGTTCACCATTTCGGATTGTTCGCTGTGCAAGCACAGTGAATTACTGTGTGGTGCCAACCTGCACGGGCGATCGCTCTTTAATCATGCGATCGCTAGACCTTTATTACGCAAATTTTCCTATGAAACACTCTGACTGGCTGCGTCTGCAATCAGAAGGCGACAGCATTTGTGCCAATCTGCGCCAACAAGGATACCAATGCCGCAAACAAACTCGACGCCTATCTTGGAAACTTACCAAAGAGGGTCAGGACGACTACATGCTTACTTGGTTACCAGCACCCATCAGCGATTGGAGCCTAGTCCCCAATAATACCAGCCCAACCAGAACCCAACTGTGGCAACTCATTGAACGGATCATAAACCAAATCAGGGGACAACTTGAGTCAATTCCAGCTCGACACCATTCCCAAGCAGAAGATTACTCTCGTCCTTGGGCAATTATCCGACTCCTACCCGACGCCAGACGGTACACAGTTGCCAGGTTTCGTAACCGCCAGGATGCCGAAGACCATAAGCGATTCCTTAACCGCTATATCCCTGCGGTTGAATTTGAAATTCTTTTTGATGTACCCAACGAACTCACACCTATAGATGAAGTGAAGCCATCATGACCCCTTTATTTCGCAGTCTCCAACCTGCTCAGAAATTCCGCATCACCGTCAGTTGCATCGCCCAATTGCTAAAAATTCCCAAACACCAAATTGTGCGCATCGAATGTTGGGCATACGTCCTCTTCGTCCATCGCACCGATAAAGGCGGACAATTCATCAGTTATCGCCAATTACGACAGTGGAAAAATGCCGTTGCTTGCCAGATTCAAAACTGTTCCACCTGGCAAGAACTACGATCGTTGTGGCTTGCGATTGAAAACGACTACAAACAGTACAAAGAACGGTATGACGACGAATATCACCCATTTGTTTATCAAATCTGGACAAAATGCTGGAACCCCCTTTGGAAACAGCAAACGTCAATTAACTCACCAGTCATACCAATTCACGAAATGCTTGATACCAATACTTTTCTTGCTCCCCCCTTAGTAAGGGGGGTTGGGGGGGTCAATGTGTAGCACAGCACTTTAAAAGTGAACTGGTATCAGTTTGTAAAGACAACTGTGGGATGGGAAGGATTGCCCGTCCAAGCTATGCAATGTTTTATGCCGATTTGCTTAACTGCCTTACACTTGAGATGCAGTTATTAAACCTTCGGCTATGAGTAACTTATCTAAACCATCAATTAGGGCATTGAGGTAGTGAAGGTAAGGGCACGACATTTTCATCTCCCTACTCGCCGACAATGGCATCGAATTCGTAACTCCTTGAATATGCTCTTCCAGTTCATCCGGTACTTTGGAGCAAAGCCTCTGCACCCACTCTACCAACCGTTTTTCACCGGGATGAGGCACAGAATTAACAGCAAAAATGATGTCAAAATAACTTGCCAATAAAGCCGCAGTTCGATGAATAAGACTGACCGAATCATTACGGTTTATTGCTGATTCTAACTGGTGAGTATAGGAAGAAATATTTCGCCGCAGAATGGGATAATTTTTGGCAATAATTGCGGTTTTGAGGGATTCAGGATAGGGCTGGTTTGCTTTTTCTTGCAGCTGTTTGAACCAAACCTCTCTATCATATAAAGGGGCTGAAGTCAAAATATTCCACCAAAAACAGGTGGAATAACCAACCGAAGCTTGATGGTGAACAAGTACGCGATCGAGTTGTTCCTCAATCCACTGGGGAGTACGATACATTACATCAACACCGCATCCAGAACCAGCATCGATCCACTCATCTCCTGGTTCCCAGAATTGGTTGTTGATTTCTATGCGATCGCCAAATTCTCGCGCTATCCCCTCCCGAATCTCTACAGAGATATCTCCCTGAGCATAGATATAAAAATCATAATCTGACCCTTCATTGGAAAGGCCAGTTGAGCGGGAACCGGCTAAAGCTACAGCCACGACTGGAGGCAAAGCAGCAAATTTGTCAGCGATGGCTGTAGCTAAAGGGGGAACCTCTTGCAGGCGAGGAATGTTATACACCATGCAATTGACTCGGTTTCATGAGTTGCCTCAGACGACTGCTGCTGTGCGGAACTTGATTTCCGTATCCGTATACTCAGGAGTCCAGCCTTCAGTGGTGGTGAAGTAACGCACAGCTTTTATCCGTTTTGATGGGGTCAGATAAAACCAGTGTTCAGTGTTCGCGGGAACATTAATGTACTCCTCCGGTTGCACTGTCACTTCGACTTGGCTGCCATCCGGACGCACAAAGCCAAAAACGCCCTCACCTGCAACGATATAGCGTACTTCGTCATCAGCGTGGTAATGACAGCGGTCAAATTTGGACAGGAGGGTGTTGAGATTCGGTACATCTGGATGCAGTACCACTAAGTCACGGGACTGATAGCCAGCAGAAATTTTGAGTTGTTCAAAGTACTTATCCAACGATTGGAGTACCTGTTCCTTCTCCTCATCGCTCAATGCGTCTTTCGCGAGTAAGGCGTGAATTTCCGGATTATCCCCCACAGGCCACCGATTGAGCTGAACGTTTAGAGGAGCCAATTCCCGCTCAAGATCATCCAGTGCGGTGTAGGTTGTTCCGTCGTCAAGCCGCAAAATTGCCACGATACACCTCCAGGTTGCAAGAGTTAGGCCGCATTTCTAATGGTAATCGCTCGACCTTGAAACAAGTGACCGATTTGGCCTGCAAGTCGCCGTTTACATTGCAGCTCATGAAGTAGGAGGGACGGGAAAACCTCTCCATCTCTACCACTCGGATGCGGTGGGTGCTATCTCCGTCTCCTGGCGCTACAGGTTAACCTTGTCGCGCTCACTCCTTCGTCTTTTGAGCCACAGCCGCTAGCACGGCTTCATGAATGATTCCATTGCTGGCAATAATGCCCTGATTATTCACCAGCTTGGCTCCGAACGAAAAGTCTAAAGGCTGACCATACATATCCGTTACCCGTCCTCCCGCTTCTTCTACAACAATCACTCCTGCTGCATGATCCCAAGTATTCTGCCTTTTTTCTGAGGAAATAGGATTGGGTAGACGGATGTAGAGGGCGGCTTCACCTCGTGCCACCACACCGTACTTGGCTTGAGAGTCGAGCTGCAACGGTGGAGCCGTCAGTCCTACAGCTTGCACCACCGCTTCTTGCAAGGTCGGATTACTATGTTCCGATACGATACTCTTGGCTAATCGGTTTAAACTCTCCTTGGAAGCGTTAGTAACGTGAATCGGACGTGGCTCACCGCCTGCCAAGGGAATCATCGTTGCGCCCTGACCCCGCACCGCCACAAACAGAACACCCCGTTCTCCATCCGGTTTGGCTAGATCGATGGGTAAAGCGGGGCAACCTAAGATACCGAGCTTTAATTCACCCGCCTCAACCAGCGCCAAGGCGATCGCATATTGGTCACCTCGGATGTATCCTTTTGTCCCATCAATGGGGTCTAAAGTCCAGTATCTAGATTTGACTTGAGCATTGCCTCGATCAATCCAAGCTGCAACAGACTCAGGTGTAGCACTAGGTAGGTAAGTTTGGACATATTGGGTCACCTGTGCCAACTGATCGGTTTGAGTTCGCAGCAACGAGGAATCTTCTTCACCAATCACGGGATCATCAGGAAACGCTTCTCCTAGGGCTTGACAAATTATCGCTTGTGCGCCAAAGTCAGCCACAGTAACAGGAGTGCGATCAGGTTTTGCGATCGCTAAAGAACCTTGCTCCTGACGCACTTGTTCACATAACTGGGCGGCGGCGGTTACGGCTGCTAGGACTACCTGTTTCTCTCGCTCGTACAACATGATGAATGCCTTTCTTGGGATTGGTTGATGCTACAACGTCCAAGCACACTATCATGCTCAACAGGGGATGAGTTCCATCTCTTGCCGCCCCTTGACCTCATACTTTATACTTTGGCCTTCAATTGGCTATCTGCCTCAGCATCAGAAACAGGAGAGAGCGATCGCTTAAAATTCCCCTTACTCAGGGGATTGTGAAAGAACGATCCGGTTTGGGGCGGTAGTGTCGGGTCGAGAGTAATTTCTGCCAGACTTTTCACCACACCCGTCAACGGAATCGCCAAAATCACCCCCAACAGCCCTCCTACTTGGGCTCCTAAGAGTAGAGACACAAAGATAATCACGGGCGATAAACCTGTTAAGTTGCCCATAATCCGGGGGGCAATTAAATTATCTTTGACCTGCTGGAGTGCGATCGCAACCCCCAATACTTCCAACGCCAACCACCCGTTGATAAAAGCCACTACAATCACTACTGCTGCAATTCCCAAGCTCGCTCCGATAAAGGGAATGACTTCCATTAACCCGATAAAGACCGCAAACAGCAGGAAAAAAGGAACATTCAGTGCCCAAAAGGCAAGGGTGAGGGTCACTGCCATAAATAGCCCCAATAACAGCTGCCCGGTCACAAACCGCTGTAAATTGCGTTCCAGGGATTGGGTTAACTCACTTTGGATGTTTGGGGAAAGAAAACTCGTTAGTCCTCGCCAAACTCGCTCACCATCGATGAGCATGTAAAACGAAATCACCAAAATTAAAATGAAGTCCAAAAACCAGTTAAACGTACCCACCACTAAGCCTAAACCGGTAGATGCGATCGCTTCGGCCTGAGCTTGTACCCGCGCCAACAGTTGAGACGCCAAAATTCGGACATCAAAAGGCAAATTGTGTGCCACACTCCAATCTTGGAAACTCGCCAACTGTTGCTGACCTTGTTCCAGCAGAGAGGGTAAATTGGTCACCAATTGCCGCCCTTGGTTAAACACGGGTGGCACTAGCGTCAGTGCAATAAAGACAACTGCAACAGCTGCCCCTAAATAGACGAGGACAGCTGCCACACTTCGCGGCAAGAAGGGTCGAACCGCCGCAACGGCATAGTTGAGCAAAAAGGCAATCAGAGCCGCCGTGAGCAAAATGCTGATCAATTCACCCACGTAGCTCAGGGCATTCAGCGTTACCCAACCGGTCACTAAGATGAGCAACCAAGTGATCAGGAACTGTTGAACAGGTGAAAATATAGACTTCATTGAGACTCTCTTGTTATGCAACCCACTCCCGACACCGTAGTTGATTGTAAAACAAGCGTCATCACCATTTTGACCAATGATCCCAGTGTGTCCAGAAGCGTTTAGCGAATGAGTCTGGAGGTGGCGTTACTCCTCTGGCTAATCACTATGAGATATCATGCTGAGTTGCACTTCTTATACCGTTTTCCCAAGTACTTGCAACAGATCAAATTATTCTCCCCCCTTTTGAAGGGGGGCTGGGGGGATCGAATGGTGCAGCATGTTCACGGGAAATGGGTATTAGTAGAATCTAACAAGCCACAGAGGCCCTCCAGGGCACTGAGGTAAAACCAAGAGAGAGTGATATATTTAAATGCAACTTCTAAGAAACACTTTCTGAAACCCTTACGGTTTAGGGAATTCTAGCTACTGGTGTTTCTTGTCGCCTTCACGAGTGCGAGCGCTCCTGAACAGCTTGGTATCAAGTGGGTTTCTCAACCTCCCATGAAGCTCTACTACCTTTGAGTGCTCGCAACGGTATTGACATAGAAATCAGAACCTAGGGTCAGACTCAAATCTTTTTGCGGCTCAATAATAATCAGCTGGTCGTTCTCTTTGGGCTGATTGTCCTGAGAGCGACTCGTCAAAACACTGCTCAAGATATCACCAACACTCATTCGCTGCCCCGTAATCTTGCCTAGAGCTGCCTGAGCAGCTACCGTCATCGTGGCATTTTGTAAAGTTTTCCCAATCCCGAAACTGTTACTAGACTGCTGATTTTTAATTAGTGCTGAGGTGGCGTTGATGTTGTTATAGGACTTCTTCCCAATGATGAGTTTTTGGGCAACAAACTGAGCCCCCTTAAAATCGTTAGCACTGTAACGAGAAATCAGCTGACCCTCGATCTGACTGTTCTTTGGAATCAAAATCTGCCCTTGAGAATTCTTGATGTCGTTAGCCACCATCAGAGTCATGTTCATCGTCTCACCAGGAGTCAAAACGACTTTTTTAGAGGGTGTATAGCTGACATTAATTTTGCTGTCTTTGGCAACTTTGAGTTTCAGTGACTGATTTTGTATTGATACGCTACTAGCAATGTAAGAAGATGCACTAACGGAGCGATTCAAGTGGTTGTTCACATCTGAAAATGTCGCGGCTTTCGTCGGGGTAGCCATTACAATAGGCATTACAGCACTGGCTGTCATTCCAAACATTAACAAGGCAGCGGTGCCGGATGAAAAGCCTGAAAAACGAATCATTCCAAATCCCTCACAAATTCTTAGCTAGGTTACTTGAATTATCTACCTTCTGAATGTGTAGATATTCCAACTGAATCAGCCGATTAATAAAAGGCTCAATTTATTCTAGTTATTGGATGAATGATTGATGGCAAAGGTTCCGCCTTGAATCTATCTAGACTTAAAGCTTTCAAAAAGATTGTGTAAACAAGAGATGAAATTAAAATTTTAAAAAGTAAATATAGCCAATGAAAGCAAAAATAGTATTTTCTTGTGGGGTGGGCATTCTGTCCGCCTAGGTTGGGAGCATGTCACCACTGGGAAGCCCTCACCCTAAATCCCTCTCCCACGGGGAGAGGGACTTTGAATCTGGCTCCCCTTCTCCCAAAGGGAGAAGGGGCTGGGCGATGAGGGCGTCCACTTACTCTCCCTGATATGCTCCCCCTAGGTTTTTGGGCTGCTCGTTTCGCCTACCCCACGGAGATGTATTTACAGAATTGGGATGCTCCCTACCGCATCTAACCGAGAACCGCTATATTTCCCTGTCACCCCATCAACTAGACCTGGAAAAAGCAACAGATATTCGTAGGGGCACGACATGTCGTGCCCCTACCATGTGATATACGAAATCCTGGACTTCTGGAGAACTGCTAACAAGTTGTTTTGCCTAAGTTTAGAGATTTAACGGTCAGGATTAGATTTTTGCTCTTCTGGGTTTGCACGAGTAACGATGTAAAAACAGTTGGTGTAAGTCCAGCCAGTATTCATACTCCAAGTACCTTTAAAGGGACGTACTAACTTATCACCCCTAGACTTAACCACGACATCATATTCACCCGCTTTAAGAGTGTAATTTCCAACAGGTCCTTGATTGGGGCAAGACTTCGGGCCTTGACCCACGTATTTTTGACAAGTGGGACACGCCTCCAACTCTTCAATCCGACCTTCGGGCCCGCTGAAGACAATACGCATGGGTTCTGGTGAATCGTTCCGAATGGTCACGACTGGCGGCCCTCCACCCGTACTGCCAGTTCGTTGGGGTGCAGGGAGGTTGCCTGCACCTTCTTGCTTAGCTTGTGCTACGAGAGTTTTTGCCCATGCGGTTTTTGCCTGTGGAGCTAGAGCATGATCGGGATATGTATCCAAAAAACTCTCATACATCACAGCGGCTTTGTTATAGTCTTTTAGGTTAGTGTATGTCTCGCCACAGGCGAAGTGAAGTGGTGGTAAGGTTGTCTCACTCTCAGGAATGAGATCAGGTTGAAGCCGCTTCAAATTATCACAGAGTGATTTAGTTGCCAGCTTTTCAGGTTTGTTTTTTGCAAATAAGGACTTGACGCGATCGCGAGCCGCATCGACCAGCTCACTATCCGCTTTATAATCACTGAGAAAGCCATTGTAGGCAACAAGCGCTTGACCTAAATTCCCTTTCTGCTCTTGCTCAAGTACTGGTTTAAAGGCAAGACATTCTGATTTTTCTTGTTGAGCACGGGTCGCTAATCCACCGAAATCGACAATTCGCCACCCATTAATGACGCGATCAAAATAATTGGACGCTACAGTACAATCAACACGGCGATAGGCTTCATGTCCTTTGTTGTAGTCGCTACTATCTCGAAAAAATTGAGCAGCACAATAAACCGTTGCCATACAAACAACGGCAACTCCAAGCTTCATTTGCAGGTTTTGCGGGGATGGGGAGTTGGGTGAAGACGCTCTTGAGGAGATATGGTTTCGCATCTGTGTCGTGTGAGAGTCGTGAGGTTAGGGATTTTTTAGGATAGTCAGCACTTAACGATGGCTCTAACTCAGCCATTTGGCTTGACTGTTATCTCCTATCTCTGACCCAATGACACTTATGCACTTTTAATAGCGGTTTTCATTGGGAGCATCTCACTAAGAATAAGCTGGTCTCCTCTATATCTGGCGTAGCTGCGTAAGTCCTGTTGCAAATCAAATGACCCTATTCTTAGTCCGTAAGGCTTCTGAGTCTTCCCTTACTCCACCAATAAATGAGTATCATGCCGATCGCCATCGCGAGGATCACCACAAATCCCGCCTCAGGGCCAAAATCACCACCCGTTATCCATTCTGGCCCCTCAACTGTCTGCTTGATCAACTGAAAGCTTTTGAAACCGCTGACGGGAAACCCAAATACTGTCCCCTCGAAAAAGTTCCACCCGGCGTGTAGTCCCAGTGGAATCCATAGCTGCCGGGTACGTACCCAACCGTAAGCTAAGAAGATACCGGCGAGAAAAATGCCTAATGTTGAAATCCAAGTCGTATTAGGATTTCCTAAATGACGTGCGGAAAACATCGCCGATGATAGAAACAGTGCCCACGGTAGGTTGAGACCATCTTTGAGGTTTTGTAAGATATACCCGCGATCGCTCAATTCCTCCAACCAACTGACAGTGACGCCCAGACTCAGCAACCCCACCAAGGATTGAAAAATTACCGAATACCAGGGCAACTGCTGCCATACAAAGCCTTCAAAGGTTAACCAACCTGCCATCCACTCCAAGTTGTATATCAAGCCCATCAAGAAACCAGCTAAGGCAAAACCAAAAAGTAGGTCTAACAGCGCCTGTCGATTCCAGCGCAAGCCTAAAGATATAAAAGTGCGACGATCCAGGTAGCGACGGGCAAGAAACACGGATAAGGTAACAGCCAGCGCCCATAGGGTGTAATTAATTAACGATGTGATGTCATCGGGCAAATTTTTCAGACTCAATCGCGGGTAAATCACCAACCCCAATACAACCATCAATATCCTCAAAAGTAGGAGTTGTCCCAAAATCCGCCAACCCGCACGCAGGCGTTGTTCTTTGGGAGAGAAGAAAGGTTTAGTCAGGCGCGATCGCCAAGTAGATAATCGGCTCAATGGCTTATATCAATTTTTAACTAGGTAGGTAGTAGAATCAGAATTTAAAATGATAGTCGAAAATCCTTTTATTGTACTTTTCTTGAATTCTTTTTTATAGGAACTTCTTTTGGAGGTAAACAAGAGCGTAAGCAAATACAGTTGCGGACACTTTGAGTGATGGGCGTTGTAAAAGTTTCAATGGCTTCAATCACCCCACCTAGCTTCTCAAGCCTTGGCTTTAGAGCTTCGGTCTCTTCATCTGTCCAATGACCTCGATAGAGAATTGCTAAACCCCCTGTTTTTAGAAAAGGTAAGGCATATTCGGCACAGATGGGAGCTGGTGCAACAGCTCTCAGAAGAGCAATGTCATAAGTTTGTCGATGCTGCGGCTGATGGCTAATAGTTTCAGCTCTACCAATCGAAGTTGTAACATTTTCAAGGGCTAACTGATTAATTAAAGATTCGAGAAAGGTGACCTTTTTTCGGGTGGAATCGAGTAAGGTCACAAAATGATTGGGAAATGCGATCGCTACAGGGAGTCCCGGAAAACCTGCACCTGTCCCTATATCAATCAGCTTCAGGGAGTGAGGCTGAATTTCACCCTTACCTTCTGACTGTACGGGTACCCCTTGTGGGTACCCTGAGCATCCACGAGAGATGCCCCTATTAATGCCTGATTCCTGGAGCCAAATGCCTCGTAGAGAATCCCACAGATGTTTTTCCCAAAATTCCAATGGCTCAGTGATGCGGGTCAAATTCAGCTGTTGATTACCTTGTAAAATGGCTTCATAGAGCTGTTGAAACAGCCCTTGCTGTTCCATAGTTGGCTGCCAGTTCAGGGTTTGCTGCCACGTATCTACCATTTCCGGCAACAGTAAGGTTTTAATCTCATTCATGTTATCAAGTTCGTTTAATTCTTTCGTAGATAGCCCTTGATTTTATGCTATTAGTCATGGGTCAAGGGGTTGAAGGTTAGAAGGTTAAAAGTTAAAGGTTGAAGATTGAAGGTGAAAAATCGTCACATGAGTAACATATTGACCTACTCAGATCTTGCACCCAGCCTTTCGACCCCTCCCCAACTCTCCCCTTATCAAGGGGAGGGAGCTAAATTTCCTTCTTATTCAGGGCAGCTAGGGCGTGTTTTCCAACTTTATTAGCTTCGTTGATGTCGGTTGAGATTCCCCTAAATCCCCCTTTTTCAGGGGGACTTTGACTAAATTCTCCCCCCTTTTTAAGGGGGGGCTGGGGGGGCTCGAAGGGTTTGAAAACACGCCTTAGGAGGGTAGTGCAAGATGTGAGTATACCAAGTTACCAAATTTTTAGCTTTCAACCTACTAACGTATCAACCCCTGTCCGGACTTATAACCAATGATTTCAAATGGCTAGCTGTGGCGCGGCATCTCTAGCTTTTAACGTGAACGGATCAACTTCTTGCAATTCTCCATGATTCAGAGTCCAGCAGCGATCGGAAATTTGCAATAATTCACCTGCATCATGAGTGACAACAAAGAGCGTCCAATGAGTTTTGAGCTTCGCTAAGAGACTCACTAACTGTTGTCGCATCGACCAGTCTAGCCCTGCTGTCGGTTCATCCAACATGAGAATATGGGGTTGGCGAATCAACTGCACTGCCAAAGCAAGGCGTCGCTGTTGACCCCCACTCAGTGCATGGGGTGACGTGTGCAACGATAAATCAGCCAATCCAACCTCCCCCAGTGCTTCATAAACCTTCTCTGACCCCAACTCCGGATGCCCCAGTCGCAGCTCCTCTAGAATTGTACTGCCGCAGAAATGCCGCTCTGGAAACTGAAACACCAACCCTCCCAGCTGTTGCAGGTGTTCCGGCGTGAGTTCCTGATCTCGCCAAAAAATGCCACCTCCGCTTTGCTGTGCTAACCCTGCCAAAATTTCCAATAATGTGCTTTTGCCAGATCCACTTGGACCAATTACCAGTCCTAGCTGTTGCGGTGCAAGTTCTAGATTCAGAGATTTTAAGATGGCGAGGGGGGTAGCAGGAGGGTGGTAAGTTAAGTTTCTAAGGTACAGCATTCAGATTCGTACAACAAAAGGGCAGTTTGGAAGTTAGGATACAAGCTGCTTGACTCTTACGACTGTAAGAGCGGCTTTCAGGTTCACGGAAGATGCCGCCACAGACCTTTTTTCTTCATTTGGGTCTTACATCCGTCTACTAGCAGTTTCCCACTTCCCTCAGGAGAAAAGTTGTTATGCTTCAATAGTATGTTCTTTTGTCATGTTACTCTCTGTGCCCTAGTCGGTGTCCAATCAGGGAAAATCCACTGTCTAGCATTTAGGGCAGGATAGTAGAAATTTTTGAGTACTTTTCGAGGCAAGGTAGACAAAAGGGACAAGTAGAAGATTTCATCGGTTAAAAATTCGTAGTATTCGCTCTCGCGTTAGTATCGCAACGTAATTCTTAATTAATATTTGAGCCAATATCTTAGACTTGACTCAAATATGGACAGCCTTGCATGACAAGGCTTGTAACCCACTTTTTGAATTGATAATTACGAATTATTCATTAACCTATCTTAAGAGCTACCAATTTCAGAAGGCAAGGATATTTTGTAAAATTGTGAAAAAGATATCAATGATTCATCTGGTTCGTTGCAAACTGGAACATTGAATCAACTCTAACGTCATACTTTCATTAAGCATCATTTTTTTGAGGATGACAATGATGAATTGGTTACCTGCACCAAAACGGACGATAACAACTCTTGCGAGTGCAGCGGCTTTGGTACTTGGTTTATGGGTGAACCCTACTTTTGCCAAAGATCCCTTTCGCACCAATAATCCTCGCCCCATTGGCGATAATACAGAAGCGGCTTTTAATTCTATCTTCAAAGAGGGAAACTACAAAGCCGCCAAAAACTACCTACAGAAAGCGGAAGTTAGTGAAGCGAATGAACCCCTCGCTCATGCGATGATGGCATCTCTAGCGTACACAACTGGAGAGTGGGAAACTCTGAAGAGTCACGCTATCAAAACTCAGCAAACTGCACAACAGCTAAAATCTACTGACCCTTTACGTGGCAATCTTTACATTGCAGTTGGGCAATTTTTAGAAGGGAGTTACGACTTCAAAAAAGATGGGCCTGTAGGAGCGTTAAGTAAATTGCAGAAGGTGTTCCAGTTGCTAGATGAGGCAAAAAAAATTGACCCAAAAGACCCCGAATTAAATTTGCTGACGGGCTACATGGATTTGATGTTGGCAGTTAATTTACCCTTTTCTGACCCAGCTCAAGCTATTGAAAAACTAGAAAAGTATGCGTCTCCATCTTATTTAGCTTATCGAGGAATTGCTGTTGGCTATCGTGATTTGAAAAAGTATCCTAAAGCACTAGAGTTTGTGAATCGTGCCTTGGCATTGACACCCAATAACCCAGAGGTTTTATACCTTAAAGCTCAAATTTTGAGAAGTCAAGGTAACAACAAAGAAGCTCAAGACTTTTTCAATAAAGCAGTGCAACAACTGGATCAACTGCCAAAGTCTTCTGCGGCACAAATTACCTACGAACGGTGCAGGAACCAAAATAAGCTTGAGAATGGCGATGAAAACAAAGGTCGTAATTGTGCAGATGAAAGGAATAAAGTTAGACAGCCAAGTAATTGAAGGAAGAGTGTACAATAGCACCCACGAAAACAAGTCTTTTTTCTAAACTCTGTTAACTGTTTAGTTCCACAGTTAAACTTACCCCATGACTCAAGTACGGGGGGAGCGTGCCACCTTTGCAAGCC
>NZ_DATNPA010000052.1:0-6032 GCF_036703385.1 Allocoleopsis sp.
GTAAGTCCTAAATCCGATGAAGATAGCTGATAAATGGCTGTGAATAATTGACCGCGTTGGGCAGGCATTTGCAGTGCGATCGCATTGCTGGACGAAGCCTCCTCACTCTGACTTTTTTCTATTTCCGACCATGCGATCGCTGCCAATGTCGAAATCGCAAACAAAGGAATATCCAATTGCTGCGCCAGCGTGCGAGCCGTCACAACACCAATACGGGTACTCGTAAAACTCCCAGGCCCCTTCGCCACCGCTATAAACGCTAAATCTGCCCAAGCTTGTGGCTTGACAAATTCAGCAAAATAGTGATGTAAATGAGTAGATAAATCCCGTCCTAAATTCCAGGTTTGGCTACGGCTTTCATCCACAAAATTGCTCAATGCCAAACCCAATTGAGCGCTACTGCTGTGGAGGGCAAGACCATACTTTTTTGTCTCGAAGTTATTTGGCATCAATCACACCGCCAAATCTTAACAGTCTTGTCAAAGCTGCCACTGGCGATCATTTGCCCATCCGCACTGAAAATCACCGAACTTACACCCTTAGAATGGCCCGAAAGAGTAAGAATTGTTTTTCCGGTTTCCGGATTCCACAATTTAATTGTTTTGTCATCACTCCCACTCGCTAGGATTTGTCCATCGGGACTCAATGCAACTGCATTCACCGCTGCAAACCAACCCGAATGGCCTGTGAGTGTGTGTAGCAGTTCCCCTGTTTCAATATTCCAAATTTTGATAGTTTTATCACAACTACCGGATGCAAGGATTTGCTGCTCGCGACTGAAGCTAAGACCACGAATCGTTTTAGAATGCCCGGAGAACGTGCGGATTTCTTCCCCAGTATTCAAGTCCCACAGCTTGACATGAGAGTCCCAATCACCAGTAGCGATGGTTTGACCATCCGGGCTGAAGCTGAGAGCCTCAATGATGTTTGGTGCAGATAGAGTACGAATGACTTCCCCAGTATTTGGATTCCATAACTTAATGGTTTTATCATTCCCGGCACTAGCGAGAATTTGTCCATCAGGACTAAACGCAATACGCTGAATGACGGATGAATGCCCAGACAAGGTGCGAATTTCTTCCCCGGTTTTCAGCTCCCATAGTTTAATAGTGTCGTCAGCAGCGCTAGCCAGAAATTGTCCATTAGGACTGATAGCAACTGACCGAACAAATGCCGAATGTCCAGCCAGGGTACGAATTTCTTGAGCAGTACTGATGTCCCATACCTTAAGGGTATGGTCTTCACTGCCGCTCACAATCCATTCCCCAGTAGGGCTGAAGGCAATAGAAGTAACCCCCGCATACCAATCTAAACCTCCATCTGAGTGTCCAGTGAAAGTCTGTACGCACCTCCAATTTTGAGCTTGAATGGTTGGTGTTTCCTGGACAATCGCTGGAGCCTTTGGCTCATGTTGAGCGGGAACCTCTAGTTCGGGTTGAGCGGGAAGCTCTAATTCAGGTTGAACTGGAAGTTCTGGTTCCGATTGAACTGGAAGTTCGGGTTCGGGTTGAGGGCTTGGTTTTGTCGGTGTTATAGCTATTGTGGCGGCAGCGGATGCTGTTTCTAAAAGACTCAAGTCATGGAGAACGTCCGCTGCATTCTGATAACGTCGCTTTGTGGCCGTTTCCATCATCTTATCCAGGATTCGCCCTAAGCTCTGAGTTACGGGATTGTTCAGGTACTCTTGCCACACCCAACCGCCTTCACTAACCGAATACAACTCAAACGGATCTTTCTGAGTGAGCAGATGGATGCAGGTTACACCTAAACTGTAGAGGTCACTGGCAAAGGTTCCTTTGCCCAGAGCTTGTTCTGGGGCAACATAGCCAGAGGTACCAAGTACTGTTCCGGTTGGTGGCAAAATTTTATCCGTGGCGAATTTAGCTGCACCAAAATCGACGAGAACGAGCTGACTCCCCTTTATGCTCTCGTCGCCTCCTTGAGCGGAGGGGAGAGTGTCAGCCGGGGAGTAGGAGGTTGAGGCGGTGCGCCGAATGATATTCTTTGGCTTAATATCTCGATGAATTACGTTTCTTTCATGGACAAACTGCAAGACGGGCAGTACTTCCCTTAACAGCTGCCGAATCTGGAATTCATTCAAGGCTCCATGAGACTCCAGATCTTGGTCTAGATGTTGCCCATCGATAAACTCTTGCACCAAATAGTGGTGCTGATTCTGGGTGAAATGGGCGAGTAATTCAGGAATCTGGGGATGGGTGCCTAATTCTTCGAGGCGCACAGCTTTTTGCTGAAACAGCTGCTCTGCTTCGTCGGCGTTTTCAGTCCCTTGAGCTTGCGGGAAAAACTGCTTGATGATGCAGTGCGGTTTGGATGGTTTGCATTCATCCACAGCCAAGAACGTTCTGCCAAATTGACCTTGACCGAGAAGTTCGAGGGAACGGTAGCGATCGCCTAATAGTAACTTTGTCCCACACCTTAGGCAAAATTTAGCATCACTGGGATTATGAGGCTTCTGGCAATTAGGATTTAGGCAGTAGCTCATACAAAGAAAAATCAGCTGCTACTTGAATATAGTCTGTCTTAGTCACAATTGCCCTCTGTTAGCCCTGTCATGCCATTTTGGATGCCAGGATGCAAGGATTTTGGACACTTGCCCATTGAGGAGATTTATAACTTCAAGATGGATCAACGCATTTTTTCCGGAGCATCCCTCGCTTAGGGTCAACGGTGTTAAGGTCTTCTGCGAAAATAATCTGATGTTTGTCACAAAATTAGTGGGCATTCTAGAAATTAAATTATTTGTACCCATTGGCAATGTGATAATGAATCATAGCTGCCGCAACCTGCGATTTTTCCCAGTTCTTAGAACGTTTTTGTTTCCTTGCGGCTTTGCGTTGCAGCACTTTCAGCCTACTTTGCATCAGTTTAATGACCATCCCAGGGCGAAACAAAGAGTGGGATGGGCTTTCGAGAAAAAGCTAAGATTATCTCTTTTAGGTTTAAGTGTTGAGAACACTCTGTAGGTTCTTCAACAATTCATTGGAGGTGTAGGGCTTTGGCAAAAAGGTTTGAACATGATTACCAACAAGTTCAAGCATTTTATGATTAGATACAAGTCCGCTCACGCCGATAATTTTGATATGGGGATTCATCTTTTGCAACATACGGATAGTTGTTGGCCCATCCATAGACGGCATCATCATATCAACTAACACAACGCTAATTTCTTCCTTATGTTGTGTATAGACGGCGAGCGCCTCAATTCCATCACCAGCAAGTAAAACGTTATAGCCAAAAGTTTCCAGCGAGATTTTGGTAGTCTCACGAATTGAGTCTTCATCATCGACCACAAGAATCAATTCTCCATGCCCACTTGGCAACTCATAACAATCACTGGATATAGAATCTGCCTCTAGAGTTTGTCCTGTGGGTAAGTACACCTGAAATTGCGTCCCTTTCCCTACTTGGCTACATACATTCACAAAACCCCCGTGGCTTTTAATGATGCCAATTACGGTTGAAAGACCAAGCCCTGTACCCTTACCCAGCTCTTTCGTGGTGAAAAATGGCTCAAAAATTCTATCGACTATTTCCCTAGGAATCCCTATTCCTGTATCGGATACAGTAACGACAACATAGGGGCCTACCTTAGCGTCAAGATTCATACGGGCATATTGGGCATCAATCCACAGATTTTTCGCAGAAATCTCCAGGATGCCACCCTCTGGCATGGCATCGCGACCATTAACACAGAGGTTCAGTAAGACTTGGTGCAATTGGCTAGCATCACCGGAGATCTTCCAGAGGTTAGGTGTCGATATATCAGTGCGAATTTCAATCGCTCTGGAAAAGGTTTGTTTAACAATCTGCTCAATGTCCGTAATTAATTGGCTCACGTCGAGGGTTGTATGCTGACCTTCCAGCCCTCGTGCGAACGATAGCACCTGTTTAACCAAATCAGAACTCCGCCTAGTATTTTTCTCTAGCATTTTCAGGAGTCTCTGACTCTGCTCATCCAGGAGTTTTTGTTCTAGGAGTTGAACACATATCAGAATTGGGGCTAGGGCATTATTGAGGTCGTGGGCGATTCCGCTGGCTAGGGTGCAGATACTCTCCGTGCGCTGAGCTCTCAGAAACTGCGCTTGCAGCTGTTTTTTCTCTGTAATATCGGTGTTGACAGTCAGAATAGATTTGGGCTGTCCTTCCTCATCGCGCACCACTGTCCAGCGACTGGCAACAATGATGTCCTTGCCTTGTCTGGTGACTTGATGCAACTCACCCTGCCATGCGCCACACTCCGCCAGACTAGTCTGAATCTCTTGATGTTGAGATAAGGTTTCCTGATGATACAAAAGTTCATTGGCGCTCTTGCCGATCGCGTCTTGGCTCTTCCATCCGTACATACATTCAGCGCCTTTGTTCCAAAATCGGATTTGGCCTGTCCAGTCTCGCACGAGCATCGCATCTGTCGTAATATCAAGCAAAGCCGCTTGTTCGTGAATTTTCTGTTCAGCTTGCTGGCGCTCAGTGATGTCGAGGACAAAACCGACAACGGTTTGTTGAGACTCTTCGATCAGGGCAGCCCCAACCATGACAGGCACGCGCGTTCCATCCTTGCGAATGTATTCTTTGGGGAAGGGAGTACAAACTCCAGAACTGATGATTTCTGCGATCGCTTTTTCTTCCAAATGCCAATATTCTGGTGGCGTCATTTCGTCCCAACGTAAATTGCCTGAGTGCAGATTTTCACGTTCATATCCCACCAGCTGTAGAAAGGCATCGTTTGCGTCTGTAATGTTGCCACTCAGGTCTGCCAAAATAATCCCAATCATATTCGATTCAACCAAGCGTCTAAATCGAGCTTCACTTTCCTGGAGTGCTTTAAACGCTAACTCTCGTTCCTGTTCTGAGCGCTTGCGCTCTTGGATTTCTTGCTCCAGGCGCATATTTTGCTCTTTAAGAGTCTTAGTCAGGTTGCGAAGGCTCAAATGGAGGTTAATACGGGCTAAAACCTCCTCATGCTGAAGCGGCTTAGTAATGTAATCCACTGCACCAAGATTCAACCCTCGAACCTTATCCACTGTATCGGTAAGGGCAGTCATGAAAATTACAGGAATATCTTGAGTTGCTGGATTTGCTTTCAGGCGGCGGCACGTTTCAAACCCGTCTATTCCTGGCATCAGTACATCTAATAGGATTAGATCGGGCGGAGCGTATTCAGCTCCTTCGATTGCACTTTCCCCATCTTCAGCCACCCTAACTTTGAAACCGGAATTCTCTAAAAAATCGAGTAGTACCTCTAAATTGGTAGGGGTATCATCGACGATTAAGATGACTCCCTTTTCAGTAGTATCCACACTCATTCTTACCTCTTAATATTGTTCCATAAATTCTCTAACTTCTTTCCCTGCCCATCCTGCCAAGGCCATTCAGGAGTGAGCAGCTCCCAAATTTCTGTCCACCGAGGATACGCGGGCTGTCTCAATGCTCCAAGATGCTTGAGGTCACCGAGTATGGGGCGAAAACTATCGTTATAAAACTGGGCTAGTTCGGGCTCCCAATAAATCAGCATCGGGAATCGGGATGCTAGGACGATACTCACGGCGGTAAGCCAGCTCTGGAGGCCACTACTAACTGGGTCGAGTAGGGTTTTTGACCAATCGAGCGTTAGCGAAGCGACTCCGAAGGAGTTTCCCCTGAGCGCCCCCATCTTCCCAGCACCTGCAAGGCAGTCTTCGAGTTTAGCGGTCTTCTCCTCATCCGTCATCGGTTCTTCTCCTATTAGACACAATGGAGCAATAAGGCTAAATTGCTGGGAGTGTTATCGACGATTAAGATGAGATCTATCTCCTGAATGTGAACTTAATGTGAAAACTCATGTTTATCTCTTATATTTTTTCTTTTATGAGCATTATTTTAGATAAAACGCTAATTTTTAGCCCCTTACCAAGACCCTCAACCCTACTAAATTTGGGTTGAGGTCGTTAAACTTTATTAAACGCTGAATAATAATAAATAATAAAAGTGATTTTATAAAGTGTTAATTTATAAAATTTAATTACCCTCCCTTA
>NZ_DATNPA010000053.1:0-5865 GCF_036703385.1 Allocoleopsis sp.
CATTCGACCTGATGAAATTGAGATTCGTTCGGATGATAAGACATTGACACTAGAACAATTAAGCAATTCTGCTGTGCTTTTAATGTTGTCAAAAAACGGTTGATGTATAGGGAATCCGTCGTGCTTTCAGCCAGGTGAGGATGTCAAGTTGCTACTTTTCGCCCTCGACCCACACCAAGTAGGATATGGTTCTCTCCAGCCCTAGAGGCGCAAGGTGTATGATACCTGACCCACACCGGGACCTGGGGCAACAGAAGTGTTAGAATTGCCACCTAATAAAAACCATGCTTTTCCCTTTTTATCCCAGAAAAAATACTTAAAAGACTCTACACGACCATCAACGAATTTTATCTCTACTACAGGGTAATCTCCCTTCTGAAAAGCTTCCGTATAGGTAGCACCCAAAAAACTAAAACTCACCTTCACTTTATTGGTTTTTCCAGCAGCCCCTCCCAAGCTCTCTTGCCCTACTTTCCTTAGGGCAGAGTCATCGTAGCTGAAAAAACCCTTAAACTTTTTTCCTAACAAAGAGCCATTAGTAACATCACGAGTGATCACGGCTGTGAAGTCGTAGGTAACAGTAGCAGCTTTAGCTTCATTAGAACAGAGGGCAACTAAGCCGAAAACAGAAAAAGCGGTAGCGACGGCGAGCTTTTGGGTGATGCTAGTCATAAAAACACTGTTGTTACCTGATAACATCAGCGAGGGCGGAACTCTACGACATTCTGTTTAAGCGTAACATCGTAATTTCCAAAGAAGTCATGCCCTAACAGCCCAATGTCCCCGTCGCTCAGAGCAATCGCTACCAGCACTTGGTTAGCAACGGCACCATCCACTGCAATCGATTGGACGTAGCCAACAGGAAATTTTACCCCTGCTGAACTGGCTGTATCCACCTTGATCGTGTTCACTGGCACCACTCCCAAGGCGGCTGCCATAGAGCGGGTAATCAGCGTGGCACTAGCCCCTGTGTCTACAATCATTTCAAACGTCTTTGTGCCGTTAAACGTAACATCAATCACGGGTGTGCCACCGCGTCGGCGCTTGATAGGGGCAGTAAACACCCCTTTGGGGGGTTGCGTGTTGCCGCACAGACGACCTAAGTTTATGGTGGTGCCATTAGGATTGACCATGAAGCACGTCTCGTCCGTAGCTTGCGCTGAACTGGGCAAATAAACCAATCCAGCCAGAAAAAACAACCCAGTAATAGAACCCAGCACGGTTATAAATCTTTTCATCTTGCTGCCATCTGTCAATTGCACGATTGGCACCGCACCCCGTTAGTTCGCCTTACGGCGATAACCAGAGGCGTCCCGGTGCTTATGTCTTGCCCTAAACTCACGCTAGCAAATTGGCTACTGAAAATTATTTCGACACAACGAAGGCTGGTTTCAATCACGGCTACGCCGGAGCTAATTTGCTGCTCTTGTCCCGCTTACTAGCCACTAGGCTTCGCGGTACTCGTAGTTGGCGCGGTTGGGTTATCTAATCAAATGACGGTTCTTGTTGCTGGATGTAATTGAACCGATCGCTGATCGCATAGTCGCAATGCTCTAACTACAAGTAAGTATAATTGCAGATACTCAACTTGAGACGTATCAAACCGATTCAAATCAAACTCTTTAGTGACAGGATAGAGTTCCTTACTCAGATTGGCAGATTGTAGATGTAAAGTCTCAGGCAAAAACCGAGCCATACTGCGCCAACTCGATGCGATCGCATTCTTCGCCCCTGAATGCAATAAAATCTTCCCCACCTTCGCCACATCCCCCATTTTCCATCCAGCCGCCCAAGCCGAATGGTGACGCCCCGCCGCCATAATTACAGTATGCAGAATGCAGCGAATCTGTTCGGAGTCTGCATTAAAGTCGTCGCGCAGTAAAGGTAACAGGGAGGCTAAAAGAATCTCCCGCGACAGAAACGCACTCTCTACCGCATGGTTGGGACGCTTGTGTTTCTTTTCGTATGCCTTGAGTCTATCTCGTTGTGCTTTGTCTTCCGGGTTGTAGTCTGTGTGTGCCAGCAGGTGCGAACGGGGATTTTTGCCGTTAAATGAGGAATGTGCGATCGCCTGCCATCCCCGCATCACCTCTTGCCACTTCACCTGAAGCTTACCCAAATCGTGAGTCAAAACAGCGAAAAAGACCAAATATTCAAATAGAGCCTCTGCCTCATTTTCAGTTGCATTGGGAAAAATTTTAGTTCGGATAAACCTCCCACCCGCCTGCAAAAGTTCATCCCTCACGCTGCTGATTTGAGTCTCCACTGCTTCACCGTTTCGCTTCAGGGTTGTGGGAAACGCCTCGCGCCAGCACTTCCACATCAAAACCAAATGTCCCACATAAGTATCCATCCGATAACGGTACTCGCTCTCTATTTTTCGCTTTGGCTTATCAGGTGAGGAAAAGCGATTGCTAAAAACATCTGGGCCAATTAATAAACCGATTTGGTCATCGTAATAGACATAGCGAGGATTGACTAAAATCCTGACACTGGTAACCAGAGATTCGCGAGAAGTAATTGGAATACAAACAGGTTGACTGTAAGTTTCTGTGTATCTATCTTTCGGGTTTTCAATTCGCTTAAACATCCAGTCGATTTCATACCCTAAATTTTTGACATCTTGCCAGATTTTACATAGAGTAGAAATTGGCACCGAGAACGCTAACAGTTGCTTGGGGTCAATTGGCTCATCATCAAAAAAGATAGGTTCTGACCAGACAAACACACTCCGCGTATCCACAAACCGAATTAACTCATTAGCTGTCGATTCGTCTCCTCTCCAAAAAGCCGCATTAAACTGCTGCTCAAAATTCATCTGATTATTTGCCCTACGCTCTTGTTGCAGCAGGGTTTCAGGAGTGTGAACCGTGTTAATCCACTGCTCTTCGACGCGAAACCCAACATTTTCATCAACTCGCTCGGATGCCGTATGCTCTTGTAAAACTGCCCAAGTTGATTCACAAATCTCATTCGTATAGGGCAAGAAATTTTGTTTCTTTTGGGTCGGTGTTTCGGGTTCGGCCTCTAAATCTGCTTTAGCCAATTCAGCGTTTGCTAGATTAACCTGAAACGACCGATAGACGTAAATTTCTCCTCGTTCTTCGCGAAATCTAGCACAGCGTCCCGCCCGTTGCAGCAGGGAATTCATCGGGCATAAATGAGTGTGCATCACTTCACAGGTAATATTCAGCCCCGCTTCAATTACCTGAGTAGAAATCAAAACGTGACAGGTCTTATCTTCATGCTGCCGCCAGTTTTGAGCAAACGTTTCTTTCAGATAAGCCTCTTTTTTAGCTCTATCTTCAGGTAGAAATCGGGAGTGAAGCAGGGTAATCGTTAACTCTTCATCTTGATTGAGTTCGTCTAAATCTCTGAACAATCCCTGAGATTGAGAGACGGTATTGCAGATAATAATAACTCGCTGACGTTGATGGTTTTTGATATCATTGAAAAGAGTTTCAGCAGTTAGAGGTTCAGATATCGCTCGAAACGTCCGACAACGGTTTCCTTCAATGTCTCGTAAATCGGTATCTTCTACTCGAATAATTTCCATATTTTTGTTAATTGTTGATTACTATCTCTGCTCTTAAGTAAAAGTCAGATGAACGCTTTTCAAATGAAGTGACTATTAATCTTAAAACCCTTCTGAATTAGAAATTAGTAATTCTTAAATGGCTGACTTCGTTGGAATTTTTTACCCGGCTTTGCTTGTGGCGCTGTTATTTTTTGGGCCAGCGCTTAGTGCGATCGCAGTTCGGCGTTCTCTTTCGATTCCTTGGCAATTAGTCTTGCTGGGCGTTTGTGTCTTCTACGCGATTTCCCCAATCTTACTAACTGTGGGGGGTATGGGTTTGGCTGAACGCTTCGGCTGTGAAGCCGGTGGCATGGGTATCATTATCTATAAGTGTCCTGGAACCCCCTGGCTTGGGGATGTGATTACCTGGATGGCCTTTGCCCATTGGGGTGCATTTTTAACTATCCCATCCGGGGTTTTGGGTGTGATCGGACTTCTCACTTCCTTAATCCTAAAAGCTAACAGGTTGCGAACAGGGGTAAACACATCAGAAAGACCAACCGCCACTTTCTACCGCAGCCGTCGTCGCAAGGTAATTGCAGGAGTATGTGCAGCTATAGCGCAGCGATGGGGATTGTCACTTCTAGGTGTACGGATTGCCATAGTCGTTTTAAGCATCGCTATAAGTGGAATTGGGCTGCTGTTGTACCTTTGGTTGTGGTTGGCGTTCCCACTAGAACCATCCGCCGAGTCCACCTAGTTAGTGCAAATCATGACTTGGCGAATGAGCTTGATATCATCTATCAATGACCTGTTTAATCTGGGCGGCGAGTTCATCAGTTAACGTCGCCGTCATTAATAAAAATGGTGAAATGCCCTTGACTTGTTCCAAAACTTTGAGGACGGTAGCAAAGGAACGGTCTGGGTCGAGTAAGTGCAGTTCGTCAAAGACCAGATAGGAGGCAAAAATTGCCCCAGCGTTGACGTTGGCAGAACCCCGTCCTACTGAGTAGGGGATATTGAGAAAGCTGCTTAACATCTGGTCGATGGTGCAGAATACGATATCACCTTCAAATCTGGGGTCTTCTGGGTTCTCTCCCGTTTGCAGCGTCACCACCAGAGGGCGAGAGGGAGGAGTGAAGGTTTCCCAGGTTCTCGCTAAGGTTTCTGCCCGCTGGCGTAAGCTGTTGGCAAGGGTTCTCAAAGGGACGACGTAAATCAGCTTGTTGGGGAAGTCGCACTGTAGGGTTTTGGCGAACAGGAAGGGTGCGATCGCAGTTTCGGTTTTGCCTGACCCAGTGGGTGCGCGGAGGAGGACATCTTGGCGGTTGAGGAGGTGCGCGATCGCTTCTTGCTGGAATTGGCGTGGGGGGAATCCGGTTAGGGTTTGAAAGTATTGGTCAATGGTCATAGATACAATGAAAAAGTTACCTGTCCGACTATGAAAGGAGGGGTTATGACACTAACTCAACGTCGCGCTGACCGAGTTGTTTTACATAACATTAGTTGGCAACAATTTGAAAATTTATTAGAAGATTTAGGCGAAAGTCGTGCGGCTAGAGTTGCCTATGATGATGGAACGTTAGAGATTATGACCCCTTTACCCGAACACGAATATTACAAAGAAGTGATTGGGGATTCTATCAAGGAAATTGCAGAAGTTTTAGACCAAGACTATGAAAGTTTAGGGTCAACCACTTGGAAGCGGGAAATCAAGAAAGCTGGGGTAGAACCGGATAACTGTTTTTATTTCCAAAATGAGCCAAGAATTAGGGGCAAGTTAGAATTTGATTTAAGTCAAGACCCCCCTCCAGACTTAGCGCTAGAAATTGATGTAACGAGCAAGTCTCTAAGTCGCTTTTCCATCTACGCTCGTTTAGGTGTACCCGAAATTTGGTGCTATGACTCTGGCGAACTGAAAATTTACCAGTTACAGAATGAGGAATACACAGAAGTAGAAACCAGCTCGGTGTTTCCTACACTTCCCGTGCAAGAACTGCCTGCACTCATTGAAGAATACCGTCCTCAAGGGAGACGAGCTATCCGCAGAGCTGTGAGAGAGTGGGCGAGGGGATAGGGAGACTCTTGAGGACAAGGGGGACAAGGGGGACTTTGGGTAATATCTATGTTCTCAAGATTTAAAATTAAGCGGCTACCTTCTCATCGAGTTGTAATTCACACTGACGGAAAATATAGTTAACAGCGGCAAAGAGTTTATCTAGCTCCTGAATGCTGTAAAGGATAATATTTCTGGTAAAGATATCAGCTGACAGCTTGCCAAATTGCCAGCGATCGCCGTTAGAAACAATCCCGAAAACTGTCATTTGTGGGTTTTCATTCAGCCGTTG
>NZ_DATNPA010000054.1:0-3986 GCF_036703385.1 Allocoleopsis sp.
GCCGTTAATATCAAGCTAGTCGCTCAACTGTCAAGAATTGGAAATAACCTAAATCAACAAACAAAGGCGATTCACACGGCGATGAAGTCCGGGGAAAATCCGAGCAATTGGGAAGAAAACCTAAGAACTGTCGAGGAAGTAGCAAATTTATTAAAGCAAATCCAAGCAGAGTTGATGGGGCTATCAAAAGGTGATCGGGAAGATTACAAAGGGTAAAACCTTCGGAGGAGTACTTGAGTATGTATTCTCAAAAGATACAGCCCAGTACCTAGGAGGAAACATGATAGGGAAAAGCTTAACTGAGCTGAGGAGGGAGTTCACGCGGATTTCAACGCGCAACGAGAGAGTTCAAAAGCCGGTTGCTCACATTAGCCTGAGTCCAAGTCCAACAGAAGAGGTATCGGACGAAACCATGCTGACGTTGGTATCCGAATACATGGATAGACTCGGCTTCGGCGAGTGCCAATGGGTAGTTGCCAAGCACAGCGACACGGAAACACCCGATGGGAAACCAAGACCGCACTACCACATAATCGCCAACCGAGTAAAACTGAGCGATAACAAAGTGGTGTCGGAGTGGATGGATTGGAGGCGCACGGAAAAAATCCTCAGAGACCTTGAAAAAGAATTTGGCATGGTGCAAGTCGCCTCTAGCTGGGAAGTGGAAAGAAGCGCTCCCAGCACGGGACAACAACGGCGCAAGAGACGGGAAAAGCTTGAGTACGAAGCGGGGTTAAGAAGCTCCCCACCGGACGAACCCGTTAAAGTGCAAATTCAAAGAGGCATAGACCAAGCAGCTCTCAGTAACCTGACCATGCCGCAACTGATGGTTAGGCTTCAAGAAGAATGGGGGGTAACAGCTCGGATTGGGGTGACTCGAACCGGGAAAATCAAGGGAATCAGTTACTCCAAAGATGGAGTTAACTTAAGTGGAACTCAGCTAGGAAAAGCCTATACATTTCCAGGGCTGCAAAAGTATAGGGGAATAAGCTACTCTCCATCGCGAGACGATGAAGCCATAAAAGGATTCGACGCACGCGCACATACATACAAGGGAAAGTCCGCCGACACTCTTCCAGCAGGGGAACCTGAAAAGCCTTCAGGGGTGGAGGCAGTATCATAATCTGGAACGTCCAGCCGAGAAAATGGCTCTTATACTTCCTTTGCACAGACGCACTTTGTTGCAAACACACTCTCTAGATACCTGAACTCACTCTCGACAAACTACCTAGAGGGGAAAAAATACATTGGGAGATGGAAAGACGAGCGGCTGACCCTACATGAAAAAGTCCAGTCACAAGAGCCTAGAGAAATATTAAAGGTTGAGTACGACAGCCAAAACAACAGATGGGTTGAAATAGTCTCGCAACTGAGGGAACAGCACATCCGAGATTTCCAGGAAATTGACAAAGAACTCAGACTCAAGGAAAAAGCCAATCCTACAAAAGGGAATAGTAGGAAAAAAGAGTCACCCACCCTGGAATAAAAGAGCCAATTAAAACAATTTCAATCGTCTGAATTAAAATTCACACGCGAAGGTTAGAAATGGAAAAATCAGAGTCCTTGACAATGACAAATTACCGGGATAGATGGAACAAAGAGATATTGCCAAGAAGAGACGAACTCCTAAGAAGATTTCCAGATTTTGCACCATGTTTGTCACTCCAGCAGGTAGGCAATGAACTTGAATACAGCTTCTACATGGTGCCAGTAACGAAGAAGGCAGTAGAGATAAAAGAATACCTGCCTAACTTTTTCCCTGTGTTACAGCAATTCCAGCCTATCGAAATGATGTGGAGGGATACGGGAACAAACGAAATTGACCTATTTCTAGAAATGTTCCCGTCACAAGCACTGCTGGAAAAGGGGCTAGAAGACAAGAAAAAAGAATTCAAAAGGAGGAAAAAGGTAAAGGAAGCCAGATTAGTTTTAGCAAAAATAGGAATAATTACGCTAATAGTAGCGTCAATGAATATTTTTGGTAATGCGGCGGAAAAATCCAAGTTACCAACCATGTGTCAAACAGATAATCAACCATCAGGAATCCAACGATGAAAAATATAATGTTCGCTTTTGAATTATTCTCAATTTATTTTTGTGCAGCTTGCTGCCTGATGCACAAGCCAAGCAATCGAGTAGCATCAAAACCTCAAGGACATAACGAGGATATTGCCAAAACGGAAGAAAACAAAATAGAGCCAAATATCTCCATCAATGGAGTTGAGGAAAAGACAGAGGAACCAATTCTAGCCGATGTTACGACTGATGGCCAATTGCAGTTAGATTGGGAAGTGGACTTCAAGAACCTAAGTCTAAGCGCTTGCAGAAAGATCGCGGGAAAGCTGTCAAAACTAGACAAGGAGAGATTGGGAATCAGCCAAAAGGTTAATTCAAAAGACAAACCCTTAGAACAGCTACAGCAGGAAATAAAAAGCCGATTTAGACACTATCCCGATGAAGTGGGTTCCGTCGTGCGATCGCACTGCAATGCCAAAGCCAGGATAGAGAATGACAAAACAGTGCCACTTGCACCAAAAAAGGAAAGAGGACAATCCAAAACGGCATAGACTTTTAACCCACGCCCATCTTAGATCGCGCTTCATCTGTTTTCCCAACAGGTGAAATCTAGGATAAAGCCCCGCACGACGAAACCGCCCTTATTAGTACAAATGTACTTTAAGGGTGGTCTTTATAGGAACGCACAGTAAAACACAGAATTACGCAAAGGTGAAAAAAAGTATGAATGAGCGGTTATGAAATTCCACCTTGGCTGGAATTTGACAACGATACGGTAAATATAAAACAAAATAAGACAAAATAGAGTAAAGTGACGCAAAGACGAAAAAAGGGGAAAGTTGACGCGATCGCTGTTGCACCATTGTCCATTCCCATCTCTTGCCAATGGTCAATGGTAGATAGTCCATTGTAAGCTCGGTGCAAAATAGCCAATAAAACTGATAGAGAACCAGCATCGTAGGAGGGTTTTCACTTGAGAGTTCGCGCAAGTCACTCCAACGCTCAAATAGCTCAACTAAAGAGACTTCCTGGAATTGCCAGTCGTGCGTTACGACCGGAATCCACTACAGTTAAAACTGGTCAGAATTAAATTGTGCGCTGTACCACCTACAAGGAATGCCTTGAGAGGTAGACGAACAAACGTGGAGTGAAATATTAGGAACGATCCCGCCCTTGATGATGGGTGGCTATTAAGCAAGTCTCAAGAATCAGCTTCAGTAACAGAATTACTGGGGCTAGCTAAGAGATTTAACTGCTCACCGACAGGTAAAGGATAAAGCTTTTCAACCAATCTCAATCGCTTAGGGTTCACGTCAATGAATTGAGTAGGTTGATAATTTTGCCCGCAAGCCGGAGCATCCAAGGGAAGAACAGAAACAACACCTACACGCATCTTTGAATCTTTCAAGCGAACCAAATCGCCGTGACTTAATGAATATCCGTCAGCCGTGCGTTCCTCGCCAAGATATTTGTAAATTGGCTCGTTGTATCGAGCGGCAAGCAAGCCATCGAATCGGGCTTGTTGTTCAGGGGAGAGCGATCGATAAGCCTGATTAAACGGTTCCTTATGGTTGGAACGTAGATTCAAAAGCTGAGTAATGCTTTCACAAGCTAGCAACATAGCTTGTAGATCGCCAAGCGTTGGTGCGGAAGTTGGTGAACCATCAACTTCTTCAAACTGAGAAACTGAAAGAGTTTGACCCTCACCGTTGGTGGTGTTGGCGTATGTGTGAGAATCGGATTGGATTTGCTCAAGCTCTGCTCCATTAACATTTCTTCCGTCGTGAAAGGCGATGGCGTTGCGCTGCTGCGTTCGCCCTTGGCGTTGCCGAAGGCTAGCGCAGATCGCAGTTGGGTGCGCTTCTTCTGTTGAGGAAATGGGGGGGAGATCAAATTCACCAACCGTATGCCGAAAGGCTTGCTCCTCGGCAGCTAGAGGAGTTGACAAATCCACCAACTCGCCACCAAGC
>NZ_DATNPA010000055.1:0-8210 GCF_036703385.1 Allocoleopsis sp.
CTGCTCTGCCGTCCAGAACAATCAATGTCGATTGTCTTTGGTACGGCAGAATCTGCATTAACTGGAATAGCTGTCAAGCAGTAGGTTGTAGTTTTATACGGCTTATGCCATTTGGTTGTAAACTTGCTGCTTTTTAATCTCTGAAATTATCTACAGGCAAAGCTTTCAAAATCCAAAACCGAATGACCTCAATCATTCTTGTTTTAAATGGTTTTAGTTGGGGCTATCCTAAGATGCAACTCTTAAATCCTCCTCTACGTCAACTACCAGCCGATTCAACCGATCAATTACTGGATACCTTTCAAAACATTGCGAACAACGTTCAAATTGAGTCTGAATTTTGTATTAGTCATCCAGATTATAAACCCTTGGAATTTTCGCGTCAGGTAGTAGAACGCTTTAAGCAAATGCCTTTAGATATTCAGGATAAGTATCTGAGTCTGCAATTGCGGAGTTTCCTCTACGGCATCTATTACAACGGCTCCTTGCGAGCTGTTCTTGCATCAGGTGATAATTTGGTTGACTTAGCAGTTTATCAAAATCTGGAGAACAACACCTACCTGGGAGTAAACCTGGAATTCTACAAACGCTTGCACGACAGTAATTGTGGTGAAGGCTACTTTGACTCAGGCTGGTTTGTACTGAGGCAAGAATGTGATGGTAGTCTAGCCGTGAAAAAGGGGAGTTTAATCCTGCATATTGAGCGCACAAGCCATCTCCAACCCACTCAAGCTACTGCTACTGTCGGTGAATCAGTTGCCATCCGAATGCCCCGTAACCTAGTTCAAAACGGATTCTATGTGGCGGTTGGTAATGCGGGTTCGGAAAATAGCAGCAATTTAAACGTTCGTAAAGTGCGAATCTACTTTAATTTGAGTCCTGAAGGTGCGATCGCTATTATGAGTGCTATCACACGGCAATTGAACAAAGTAGGAATTCCCTTCACTTTTAAGGCTCTATACAACCCATCTAGCTATGGACGCTACGATTCGGCGGTTCTTTATTTTGAGCGCAGCAACTATGAAGTAGTCCGGCAAGTTGTTGAAAAGGTTTACGCAGAAAACTACTCGCATTTCTACCAGGAAGTTCCCTTGTTCACCAAGTTCCTGGCACCAGGACTTGCTTTAGCAGAAGAACCCGATTGCAAATTTGCCGCTAAAGAAAGCTTTGGGATGAATCGCTGCCAAATTGTCGCCAATGGTTTGCTAGACGCTTGGCAAAAAGGGGAGGATTCCCCAGAAAGTCGAATGGAATCTATCTTGCAACAGTTTTCTCAACAAGGAATTGACTATAGCAAGCCTTACCTCAATGCCAACTCACAAGACACCTATACTGGGTTAGATCTGCGAAAACCTCAGCGCTGTATTTTATAGAAGATAGAGGAGATAAGGAAAATTTCTTGATTTTAAGGAAGTTAGCCACTACTAGTGCTGAGATGTTCTTGTGACTTGAAAAAAGTACAGGATGAGCGTTTCGTGGATTTGGTTAACTTCAAAACCTTAAGTTGCCTCTTAACTCCCCGATCTTTTCTAGTAAAGAAATTCTGAAAAAGGCAAACTAAAAACGGCTTTGCTAAGCCTAATGCGTCAAACTGGATAAGTTTATTTTGGGAAAGGACGAAAGTAGACTTTCAAGATAGGTCTATTCACCAAATCACAGTACACACTCAGATGTAAGCAATTGGAGTTGCGCCATGCATACTCAACGAATGGGGTTCTTATACAAGCTCTACTGTATAGGTTGGAGAAATGGCTCCCTTAAGTGCCTTCCTCCCCTACAACACGGGTTACTCAGTATCTTTCTTTACTATCGGAGAGGCTATAGCGAAGGGTCTAAGTGGAGGCAGCAGCATCGCTTGGAAAGCATCGAGATAACGCCACTAGGTGAACGCGATTTTTGAAGATATGAAGTTAGTTAGAAAGAGGAAGTGTCAAAAATGTTTGGTAATGTTGGTCCGGTAGGAGCTAAAAATCTTTCCCTTGACTTGGAGGACCTCGTTCAGAAATACCCGGTAAAAATTAAGGGTTTGATTCATGTTGGCGCTCATTATGGACAAGAATATGAAATTTACCAAAAATTAGGCATAGATAACCTAATTTTCTTTGAGCCGCTCAGACAGAACTTTGAAATTCTTAAAACTCATGTGGGCGAGAAAGCAAAACTGTTTCAACTCGCCTTGGGCAATGAAAACAAGAAAGTTAAAATGTATGTTGAAAGTGCCAATAATGGCATGTCATCCTCCATCTTAAAACCCCAGAGACATTTAGAACAATATCCTCAGATTGTTTTTGACCAAGAAGAAATCGTTGAGATGGTCAAACTTGACGATTTTTTGTTTGAAAAAGAGAACTATAATTTCCTCACTATAGACGTTCAAGGCTATGAACTAGAAGTTTTGAAAGGCAGTCGCCAAACCCTCACAAACATATCTGGGATTCTCACGGAGGTAAATCGAGACGAACTCTATTCTAATTGTGTTCGAGTTGAACACTTAGACAGTTTCTTGAAGAATTTTAATTTTTACCGAGTTGAAACTAATTGGGAAGGAGGAACTTGGGGAGATGCTTTTTATCTCAAACAATAGAAGACATTGCATCTAGTCAGGATCGGAATATAAAGCTGGCTTCTGAATTCAATTGGGTTTTATATAGAGGTAATAAGTGTTAGATTTTGAAAGAAATCAAGTATTAGGACTCATTAAATCTGGAATAGTTTGAACTAGGAGAATTAAATAATGCAAGACATCATCCAACTTCAACGTGCCACCATAGCTGAACACATCCAAGCAGAAAACATTAAGGATTGGTTCGCCGTTTACGATACCTTCATCCAGAAAGAGGAGGCTTACTACGATGTCGCGCCGTTTGCCACACGATTTCAGGGTTTCTCTGGTGTCAAAAACTTTTACCAAGTATTTACGGCGGCTGTGCCAGATTTCCAGGTACTAGTGACGGGGGAATATGACACACTAGGATGCTCGATCCGAGAAGTGACGATTACAGGAACACACCAGGGCGAATATTGTGGCGTTCCCGCTAGAGGAAACTCGGTGTGCGTGGAACTGGCAGCCTTTTATTTTTTTTGCACGGGTGAGAACGTGGATAAATTGGTCGCCGAACGCATCTATTTCGACAACGAAATACTGCTGCGCCAGATGCGCGGCGAAGCCGATGTGCGAACGGGAATTGGGTTAGCCAAGTTACCGCAAGCTGCACTTCAGCCGATCGCTTACATCTGAATAAGACGTTTTTCAGAAGAGAACTGTTATGGAGAGAATGGTCATCTGAGTCACATTACCCAGATTCGAGAACATTTGGAAAGTTTCTCTGAACAATTGCTGAACTTAGAGTCCTCAGAAATTTCAGGAGATTGGATTGGCAAGCAACGCGCCATGACTTCTGGGCTCAGCATTTCACCCGAAGCAGAGATTCAACTCTCTTTTGACAACATCAAAGATCATCACCAGATCATTGCTTTTCCCAGCAACATGATTGCCATGTTTGCTAACAATGTTGATATGGATCAACCGATTCAGCTTGCAGTAGGTCAACGAACAGCAGACCATCAATTGCAGTATCTTGCTGCTCACTATGCGGCTGATGGGGCGTTCTCACGATTAGTTTCTGCAACGTTGACGAGTAGTAGTCAACCGGGCTTGGATGTCTTTACTTAGGAAAAACTTTACAACATCAAGATGAAAACACACAAGGAATGAAAGCTATGAAATCTACCGCTGCGATCGCTATTACCACGACCTTAGCCATTTCTGCTTTTTCTTTTTTATCCACGTTCGGTCTTGGGCAGACCGCCTTTGCCGCACCCTGTGCAAGGTTCTACAAAGAAAGAGATAATCATGGCGCGTCGTTTTCAGTATGCAACACTAACAGTAACACTGTTCCTCGTAGCTTTAACGACAAAATTTCCTCAATCAACATTCCCAGAGGGAGAAAATGTATCCTGTACACCGATGCTAAATTCAAAGGACGATCAATAGAATTCAAAGGAACAACTGGTCTTGCAAATCTCCAACCAGAGTTCGATAACCAAGTGTCAAGCATTCAGTGTACAACCGAATAAAGACCTAGGTGAAATAAATAAGAGTAGTGTTCTAGGATATGCCATTGAACGGTCGCATCTTTACAACACGAAATTAGCTCTGAGCAATCGCTCTACAGCACGATCTCATGATTAATCAGAGTAGTCTCATGACACAACCTCTTTGGTTCTTCGGCACCTGCTTTAGTATCATTACCGATCACACAACGACCGCTCTGTGCCGAGATTGGCGACGAAATTCTGGCTCCACCCGGAGTTTTACCTGATGCATAAGACTCTGTTAACTGATTCGGAGTGGCGTTCCGGTCGAACTCGATGCCGAAGATATAGCTGTGCTGTAGCATAGCCTAAATCAGAATTCAGTGTATTGATTTAACTATCAACGAAAGTCTTAGTCAAGTTCGACTATTCGTTGAAGCGAAACCCAAGACGTTCTTCAGAGGTTGGACTGAGATTAAATTTCTAAGCTGAAGGCAGTTCACCATTGATTCGCCCGTCAGGTTAAATAATTGGCTCCAAATCTAATTCTGCTCAATTTACAGCAGGTGAATGGCGATCTCATTTCATGTCAGAAGCGATCGCTACCCAACATCGCAATTGTTGTCATTAACGAGGAATTGATCATGGTATCCCAAACCAGAATGGACATTAGTGAGCAATTCAAACAACTTTTTGATGGTCAAATGCCACAAGAACAGCAAGGGAGTGATCCGGCTCAGCGTCGTCGCCTTGCTGCTCTCAAAACCCGTGGAGAAGCTGCCTTAATCGCGTTTCAGCGACCTCTTCCTGAACAACAGAATAATGGCGAAGAAATGGATTATCTGGGCGCGGATGGACAGCCCAACTTCATCGCCAACTTTACCAAAGGATTGCCGCGCAAGCATTATCGCGATCCAGATCCGAAGAAAAATTTGGGAGAAGTAGACCCGGTGAATTGAATAAACTCGCTGGCAATATTGCGATCGCTCGAAATGGTGCGGGTGTTCACTGGCGCTCTGACTACACAGAATCGCTTTTGCTGGGTGAGGCGATCGCGATTGATTTACTCCAGGAACAAAGCCTTACCTATAACGAAGATCTCAACGGCAAGGCATCTTTCACGCTGACGAAGTTCGATAACACAAAAGTCAAGATTACAGATGGCAAAGCGATCGCTATTTCGTAGTCAGTAATTCTCTGTAAGCTGCGATCGTGCCTCCCACAAGAAGCGCGATCGCACCCAAACCAAGGAGTTCATTATGAGCATTGAAGCTAACTCAACACAAACAAGACTGACTCCCGCACAAGAGGCTTTACAAGCGCTCTGGGAAGAACATATGGCAAGCGAGTTTGTCCAGCATGATGCTGATGCCGCCATTGCCACAATGGTTCCCGACGCCTACGTCAACGATATTCCGGTAATGACTGGAGGCGTGGGATTAGAAGAGGTGCGCGAGTTTTATGCCAAGCATTTCATTCCAAAGACGCCGCCCGATACAGAAATCATCCCTGTCTCCCGCACGATCGACACCGAACAGCTAGTGGATGAATTTGTGTTTAAGTTCACGCACACGGTTTGGATGGACTGGATGTTACCGGGTGTAGCACCAACGGGTAAACAGGTTGAAGTTCCATTCGTTGCGATTATTCGATTCCGTGACGGAAAGGTGGCACACGAACACATTTATTGGGATCAAGCGTCTGTGCTGGTGCAACTGGGGCTGATTGATGCGGCGACTTTACCCGTTGTAGGTGCTGCCAGTGCCCAGAAGCTGCTCAATCCCAATTTGCCCTCTAATGCATTGATTCGTCGTGCCCATTAGCGCAATTTCCCCACCATCACTGTGACTGAGCAGTAAAACTAGCGCAATGAACAAATCAGTACGCTCTCTCCAGAATTTTTCAACGATAAGAGGAGAAAACAATGAACATTGAGCAGATAGACTTGCGACAAATTGCGATCAAGCCAATGACGAAAGTCAACAAGCACGAAGGCTACTTTTCAGATCCATACCCGATTCACTTCGCACCCAAGCTTCAGGATTCTGTGCCTCTGACATTTTCGGGGACAACTCAGAGCCTACTGAGCTGTTCAGGGGCGCTCCGCCCAGAGTGTTTTCAGAAGACGGAGATCGAGGTCAACTATGACGCTCTAAAGCAGCAAGCGCATGAGGCAAATACGAAAATCGCATCCATTGCGGCTATCCACCCGTATCAGAACCGACACGGCGAATGGGACATGGTTCTGGCGGTGAAAGTGGAGTCTCAAGCGGCAAATACGGACGCCAACGCCAAGCGAGATCATGCTTGGACTGTGATTGCACATGCGACGCCGATCAATCCCTCGCAGCCTGTCCCGACTGCCTGGAAAGCGGACAAGCTGCTAGTCGGATCATTCGCGACCAATCAAGATGCCAACTACAACGGTAAGTATTTCGAGGATGATGGCAAACTGTATCTGATCTATAGCAAACGGCTTTCTGCGCCAAAGGAGCCAGCCCGTGACGGCATCGTCGCTCAGTTGATGCAATCCCCTACCGAACTCGCGAACGAACGGCCTGTCACCCTACTGAGACCTAACGAAGGCAACGATTCGCTAAATTCGGAGCTGTACTTTGAGAATGGAGCCGACTTCAAGCTGGTGGAGACTGGCAATATTACCAAGATCAATGGTAAGTACGCGATGGCGTACTCAGTCGGTGCCTATAACAAAACAAACTACAAGCTAGGAATTGCCTGGTCTGATACATTTCTGCCTCGATCTGGCTCTTATCGGAAAATCCTCGCACCCGATCCTGATGGCGTCTGGGGCAACACGAAACCTGAAGTCAAATACCTGCTCCAGTCGCAAAAACCGAATTGGCCAAATTATGTTGCTGGAAAAGTGATCGCGCCTGGAGTTCCTTCCATTGTTGAAGACAAAAATGATATGCCGCATAACAAGGGCAAACAGAGCAACTGGCACCTTTACTTTGCGGGATATGCGCCTGACGATCACCCTCGCAAAGACAATGGAAATTTTGAAGGGAATCACAGACGCCCCTATTACACGGCGATTAAGGTAGCCGTACCAGACAATATCACGGTTGATGCAGCATCAGATTCCGAATTGGCTAAGTGGGTCACCCTTGTTACTGACTAGAGATGCCTACATTCTAATTCCAGTTGGTACACCCCATGTCGTTGCCATCATCGCCGATTGTCCTGCGCGTGGATTGATCGGTTACTGCGCCTAGTGCCTTTGCTCGGCTGATTGCAGCAGTGGGGACGCAGGAGAAGACGGAAACACCCGATATGGTGATGTTTGATCGCATTTCTGCCGAAATTGGCGACGAGATTTTGGGCTCGCCCGGAACCTTACCCTCTGCTGCCACAAAAACGAAGTAAATCTATTGCAGACAGTAAAGGAGATTTCAATGTCATGTCAGTATTTGTCTTGGTTCACGGTGCATGGCACGATGGCTCTGCCTGGAAAGCGGTCATCCAACATTTAGAAGCGAAAGGTCATCAGGCTTTTGCGCCCACAATTGCTAGACATGGGAAAGGTGTGAACAAAAACGTCAACCATGCTCAATGCACACAATCGATTGTTGATTACATCGTTGACAAAGACTTAACCGATATCATCCTATTAGGGCATAGTTTCGGTGGAACAATTATTCCGAAAGTTGCTGAAGCGATTAGCGATCGCATTCGACGGCTCATCTTCTTCGCTGCCCCTGTCCTCAATGATGGAGAGAGCGCCAGAGATACCTTCTCACCCGACACTCAAGCATTCCTCGAAAAGCTACAGAGAGAATCAAACGATAATACTCAGAACATCAAACCCGAAACTGCGAGTGACATGAACGCCTCGCGCACGATCGCAACGGATCAACTTGTCGATGAAATGGTCAGATAGTAATGCCTTATTTGTAAGCTGTGTGCAGTCTTGCATAGGAATGAGCCGTGGAATCAACGTTCTTACTTCACAAGCCCGTCAGCTACGGAAGCGTCTTGGCAAACAACGTCTTCTTGACGATACTTTTCCTCCACATCCTCGCGGGGGCGATCGCACCGATCGCGGCGATTGTTGCCATTACAGCGCGAGGGGGCAGCAAATCACACGTGCGCTTTGGACGCTGGTTCGCCTGGTCGATGCTCATCGTGGCGCTCACCGGTATTGTCCTCGACGT
>NZ_DATNPA010000056.1:0-2749 GCF_036703385.1 Allocoleopsis sp.
GAACTGACGGATGACTGCCGTTCCGTACTCCGTGTGGCTTGCTCCAATTCGCGGGATGACTGCATCGAAATCTGAGAGTATGTTTCCCTTGTAAATTACCCTTGGCTTTATCGAGTTGATGTCGAGGCAGCAACGCAAATAGTCAACCACCTCTACTGAGTGTCCTCGTAGAGTTGCTGCCTCAACGAGTCTTTGAGTTGAATACAGCTTGCTGTTGCGGGATAGAATAGCAATTTTCACAATGTTCTCCAAATTTTTTCAATGTGTTCCCTCAGATGAGGGTTGAGTTTAGAGTTTTCAATGCTCCAAGGTGTGCCTTGGCAACCAATCGCTGGGATTGGTTGTATTCTTTCGAGATGTTTAAACCTCCACGCTTTTCTACCGACTTTCCAAATTCCCAACTTGATTTCATCGGGCGTTTGTTTTTCGATAAATTCTTCCGTCATCGTGACGATTGAAAAGAGGATTCCGGTTCCGATAATATGACCATATCTAGGTTGGTAGTTTTCTCCTAGATACTCCCGAGCTAACTTTTTATTCGACCCTCTTAGCTTTTTTTGGGATGTGTGGATAAAGACTCTTTTGGGACAAAAAGTTGCCGTGCGCCTTGTTGCCCAGGTCTTTATTTCTTCAATTAGAAAATCGCTAAATGGCGCATCTACCGTTAAAGCAAACCATTCCTCTCCAATATCGAGCTGTTGCTCTTGGTATAGAAGACTGGGAGATCTTTTTTCAATAAATGGTTGACTTTCAAGGGTTCCAAATTTGTCCAGTTGGAATAGTTCTAATTGAACGCAATTGACCTTGGGTTTCGTTCCATCGTTAGCAATCATATCTAAGACTTGCCAGTTTTGACAAGAACTTTATGAAACCATTTGGTCTTTACTTACTGACAATATTCCTCAAGGTTGCCCTACATTAAAGGCGTTCGAGGAGTGCATTTTCTACTAGCTTCAAAAATCGTGGTGAATTTATAAAAATTATTTGTTCCTACCACTTGGGGCGCTAGTTTTTCTTCTGTGTCGAGGTAAAACTCCGTGAATCCTTGATAAGTTTTCGGGGATACCCGCTGTCAAATTCCACACTAGTTGGAATTTGACAACGTTCGTTCACAAGATCTTTCAACTACTGGACTACTGCTTGTTTTTTGGGAATTTCCCGCTAGTCTTCCTCTGTTGGCTTATCGCCTTCAATCTGCTTGAGATGTATGTGCTTGTATCCGAGCTTGATTTCAAATTCGTCCCCCGGCTTTAGACCCATTTCCTTCGTGTACGCCGCACCAATCACGATTTGACCGTTTGCGTGTACGCTGACTCGGTACGTTGCCTCTCTCCCTCTACCATCTCTTGTTTCTTCCGGGTCTAGTTCGAGTCCTTTTGCGGCTAAGACCGCGTTGTAAAAATCTGTTAAGTTGACTCGTTCGCTGTCTCCACTACCCGTTATATACCCGCATTGCTTCGCTGTTTCTCGCCTGGGCAGGTGTGCAAGCTCTTTAAGTTTTTGGAGCAATGCCTTACCTCTTAAAGGTGCTGTTGTAGTTGTCATGGGTATCTATCTAATAATTTTTGTGCGACTGAGAGCTGACGAGGAGCCTATGCAATTGTGTTTCCTTTCACAGTAATAATAGGGTAAGCTCAAGCATCTTCTACGTCTGTATCTTCTTCGACTAAGTTGGTAGTATTATTTGAGATTCCTCCACTGTCTATTTGCTTCAAGTGAATATGTTTCCTTCCCAAGCTTATTTCAAATTCATCCCCCGGATTGAGTCCCATTTGTTTGGTGTATGCCGAACCTATCAGCAGATTTCCATTGGCTTGAACGCTGAGCCTAAAGGTGGCACTTCGCCCTCCATGTCCGCTTCCTTCTTTATTTTTACTGTCAAGGTTTATTCCTTCCGCGTCCATTAAACTATTGAGGAATTGCATCATATTTACTCGCTCTACCCCAGTCTTGGTCACGGTGTAATATCCACACGCTTTTGCTTTTTCTTCTCTGGATAAGCTCCCTAATTCTTTAACTTTTTGCAGTAGGGCTTCTCCCTCGATTGGTTCGGTTTTTTTGCTCTTGGTTTTTGCCATTTTTTGCACTTTCCTGGACTGGTGATTTGATACTTCGATATTACAACGCGATCGGACGTGTCACAATTTACGGTTGAACAGTGAAACTTCAATTTTAAGACAGACTTTGAGCCTCTTTTCCAGAGAGTTGACCCTACCTTTAGTTGCCTCCTATTGGACAAAGGGAATAGTTGCAACTGTGCTTGCCTCAATTGGAGTCAGTTCGCCTGGGATTAGCCTTTCTCTTCATGATGTCAACAAGCTCTCCGTGTTGTCATTTATTTGCTTTCACTTTTTTTCACATGAGCGTAATTCTGTATTGACCGATAGTTGCATTGACATTTTTTGTGGTACTTTACTGTGTGTCCTGGCGACAGGACACGGGTTTACTGGGCTTTTCGAGCCTTCATCAACGAGCGCGAACACGTTCTCAGTAAAGAGCATTTTTTCATATATCCTTGCCTCATGGCAGCGATCGCTTTTTGAGGAAGCTCCGACAGCTAGCTAGACAGCAACTCTACCAGCCTTTGGACGATCGCTCTCATCACTGGCGGGCAAACCGCTTGACCCACAAGTCTGTGCTTTACTGCATTACTCCCCACAATTGTGTAATCTCTGCTGGCTCCCAACCTTATGCTGGGAAACCCCATTGCCGTTGCCGTCTCACTGACGGATAGCATTCTGTAAAGCCA
>NZ_DATNPA010000057.1:0-8689 GCF_036703385.1 Allocoleopsis sp.
AGATTCTAACTGACGCTTATCCAACCAGATCGCTAAATCCGTCGCTGTCTCAAAATCCAACAGCGCCTCACCCAACTCCTCCAACTGCTCTAGCCATAAACTGCGAATTTGCTCTTGTAAGTGAGGATTAATCTCACCAAACCGACGAGTTAGCTGACGTATGAGTAGGGATTCTAACTGACGCTTATCCAACCATATCGCTAAATCCGTCGCTGTCTCAAAATCCAACAGCGCCTCACCCAACTCCTCCAACTGCTCTAGCCATAAACTCCGAATTTGCTCTTGTAAGTGAGGATTAATCTCACCAAACCGACGAGTCAGCAGACGCATCACCAGTGATAGAGTTGCCTCTCGCCGTCCTTCAATTCGTCCTTGTTGTGCTCCTTTTTGGAGAATATCCTGATAAGTGACCGACTCCTGCATGATCTCCTCCCTCAAGAGTTGACGAACTAAATTTTTGTCGAACCGCAAACCCGCTAGCACATCCACACATGCGGCAAGATTACTCCGTTGGCGTGGTTCTTCGATTCTATCGAGCTGGGTAACCACCTGCTCTAGTAAAGTATTAGGAGCATCACTCCGAGCCAGAGCCGCCAAAGGTAACAGTGCAGGACTAGCGAGCAGTGGTGCTGGGTCTTGTTCCCACAGGCGAATCACTTGATAACGATGCCTGGTATTAATATCAGTCAACTCGTTGATGAATACAGCATCTGAGCTAGTAGACTTCAGAAAAATCACAACTTGCTCAATATGACAACCGTACTGCCGTTTCAGCCTAACCCAGTAGTCGAGCATTCTCAGTGACAGTGGGGGATTGGAATCAGGTAAAGTTTGAAATTCTATGTGCAGAATTTGGTTAGCAGTTTGCAACAGCGTCAGGGAATCAGCACGAATGGGTTCTACATTGAGTTCTGTTTTGAGAACCTTAATGTCAGTTACCTCTTCTGTCGAAAGCCATTGAGCAAATTCAGCCGGATATTGCTCTGCCAGATATTTACAAATGTTGTCGTAAGCCAAGGGAAATTGCCTGCTGATAATCTACTAGCTACAGGGAACTTCAGGTATAGCAGTCGCCCAGGCGATTAGGACTTTCGACAAAGACTTGAAAGCTTTACCCGTCAATCTTTCCCCTGCTGCCTACGCCTGCGGAGAACGCTGCGCGAACTGCCCTCTGCCTTTTGCTAGAGCTAGTGCAGCACGGCAGAAATAAGTCATCAGTTTACAAGTGGTTGAACACCTGATTTTCACAGAATTTTTAACTTTTAATGTTTGATTTTTGACTTTTGGCTTCCGCGTAGCGGCACTAGCTCCTTCTAAACCTTCACCTCATCCGCAAAACTCGCCCAACGGACAAACTGAAATTCCCCTGCGATCGAACCCCAAATATGCTCATCGGTTTGGGGGTGGCGTCCGCGATCGCGACTGATAAATTTATTCTCATCTATCTCGAACATGCTGTCGAGATAGGTTTCCTCCCCTTTCCACAAAACCATACAGCCTTTACCGGGTTCAACCTCACCGTTGAAACTTTTACCCGTCCATTGAACTTGGAAGGTACATCCGGGAAGTTTTTCCAACTGTTCGGCTTGTAGGGTTTGCAAACGTGCAAGGTCACGGGAGGCACCGTAGAATGGTTTCTCGTCCTTGACTTTGTAGTTTTCAATTTCGATATGATCGCCTACTGTCACTAACTTCAACACCCGCAACCGATAAGGCTGGTTTAGCGCATAGTCGTAAGCTTGTTCGAGAAAAAAACTGACTCCATCGAGCAGCGTCAGAGGCAGGGGACGCATACAAACACGAATATGGGCGAATAGGGGGGGATTGTCAAACGCCTGCTGTTGATTGCTAAAATCAGCAGCCATCCAACGGGCTAAGGTGGCGATATCGGTTGAATGCGTCATTAATTATTTCTCAGAATTCTCATCAAACTTTATCAATAATTGTAAAACTCAGACTGAACTTCATTGAACAGGCACACGGGAAAACTATGAACTCTCTAGAACAGATGCAGTTGTTTTTGACTAGGCTTTCAGGCAGCGACTTAGTAGGAGAAACTGTTTTTGGGGCTGGATTGGAGCTTGCTACCCGAAGCGAGCCGCGTCAGGTGCCTCCTGCACCTTGGCGTTACGCGGATGTTCCCTAAGGTTGAAATACTATAGCGCTACAGGCGGATCGAGACAACCTGTGCGATCGCAGGTGGTATCGTCGCTCTTGGTGTACGAGTACAGGGCATTCCCAAAACATGGCTAGACGCAAGGGGGCCGTTTTCAGACGATTTCTTGTGCAATTGTCCGTTCGCAAAGCGTCTCGAAGAGAAGGGCACCGCCAAAGGCGATCGCAATCCAGGCTAATACCACAACTAAGAAGCTGAATGAAATCCCTCAAATTTAACTCTAAAAATTTCCTCCTCTATTTTGGGCTGGGGTTGACATTTTTTTTATTTCTCACCTGGTTAATCGTAGAATTAACTACTCCAAAAATTCCTCTTTTGGGGTTTCATGGAATCATTGGCAGGGAGCCTTCTGCTCCTAAATCCGAACTCATTGAAATGGACTACCCCCAGCAAGAGTTAGAAATCTTTATTGAATATTTAGTTACTCAAAACTATTGGTTTATCACTACCCAGGAATTATACGATTATTTTTTGACTAGTGCTAAATCTATTCCACCTGAACATTTAAATCAAAAACCCATTATGCTTTCATTTGATGATGGTTATAAAACAGTGTACACTCATTTAATACCTTTTTTGGATAAGATTGAAGAAAAATACGGCAAAAAAGTAAAAATCGTTTTGTTTGTCAATCCTGGCACCTTAGCCAAGGCTAAAAGTACAGCTTCAACTCACTTAAAGTGCCAAAATTTGAGAGAGGGATTGGCAAAAGGATTTTATGATATTCAATCTCATGGTTTGAATCATAAAAATTTAACAAAACTAACTGTTCAAGAGTTAATACATGAGTTGTCAACTGCCCAGATTCAACTAAGAAAATGTACGGCAGGATTAGACTCTGAACAAAAGGTAGCGTCTCATTTAGCTTACCCTTATGGAGCTTATAATCAACGAGTTGAGTACTATGCCTCTAAATATTATTTATCCAGCTATTTGTATAATAGTCGGATATTAAAATACTCTTTTTTGAGAAACTATTATGAAATTCCTCGTTTAACGGTTAATCGCACGAAATCAGCTAGCAGACTGATAAAAATGGCTGAGAGGTCCCACCTGATAAAGAAGAGCTAAAAATGCTAGAACATCACTTCATATTTAGGAGGATAAAGCTATAGTTACTGCCAACCTGAAACGTTCCTACGCTTTAGATGCGATGCGTGGATTTGCTATTTTAGCAATGATTTTATCGGGTACTATAAGGTATAAGATTTTGCCTGCTTGGATGTACCATGCTCAAGAACCGCCACCGATGCATGATTTCAATCCTAATCTAGCTGGATTAACTTGGGTAGATTTAGTATTCCCCTTGTTTTTGTTTTCAATGGGGGCGGCTATTCCCTTAGCTTTATCGAGTCGCATTGCTAAAGGATTCACCCCTATAAAAGTTATTTTATTTATCCTAAAACGCGGCTTTTTATTAGGGAGTTTTGCAATATTCCTGCAACATATTAGACCATTTACGATCAATAAGAACCCAATTGCGCAAACGTGGTGGATAGCCCTGTTGGGTTTTGTGATACTTTTTCTCATGTTTGTCCGGTGGCCTATTAAGGGAAAATCCAGGCAATATACGAAATGGATTACCTTAGGTGCTTGGATAGGAGGAATTATACTTGTCTCTGTGCTTCGATATCCCGATGGAACTGGATTTTCGCTTTCTAGAAGCGATATTATCTTGGTTGTTCTGGCGAATATGGCAGTTTGTGGCTCATTTATCTGGTTGTTTACCCAAAATAAAGGGTTATTACGTCTAGGATTATTGGGTTTATTGATAGCGTTGCGGCTGTCCGCTACTATTAAGGGAAGTTGGATTGCTGTGCTTTGGGGCGCATCGCCTGTTCCCTGGATTTTCCAATTTGATTATTTGAAGTATTTATTTATTGTTATCCCCGGAACAATGGCGGGAGATTTAATTTTGCTTGGGTTGCGATCGCCAACTGTAGATGAGGAAGATGAAGGGCTTAGATTCAACTGGAATGAGCCGCGTTTTTTTAGCATTATTCTATTGATGTTGGTTATTTGTTTAAGCCTACTGATTGGTCTACAAACTAGATGGGTATGGCAAACAACGTTGCTGAGTCTAATTCTTTGTTCAATGGGTTGGTTTTTATTGACCAATCCGGGTAATGCAACGGAAAGGTTACTGCAATCGTTTTACCAATGGGGCGTTTATTGGCTGGCCTTGGGTTTATTTTTTGAACCGTATGGGGGCGGGATAAAAAAAGACCCATCTACCTATAGTTACTACTTCATTGCCACTGCGATCGCCTTCTTTATTCTGATTGTGTTTACTGTACTTATAGATGTCTTGAAACAGCGTCAATGGCTACAACTGTTGATTGACAATGGACAGAATCCAATGATTGCCTACGTAGCGTTTGCTAATCTACTCTGGCCTATTCTGACCTTAACTCAACTTGAACCCATCATTGTAGAGCATACTAATAGTCCCTTAAGAGGATTTCTGAAAGGAGTCCTTTATACGTTACCCATTGCGTTGGTTGTGAGTTTATGTACGAGGTTGAAGCTGTTTTGGCGGACTTAAGGTTTGGGGAATTGGTGTGCGATGTTTTATCAACAGTCTGTGCAAACTTCACTTAAGTCAAGGTACTTTCCTTCTACCAATTTTAGAGTGATCACAGTGGATTAATAACTACAGCAATTAACCCCAAAGTTGCGACCTCGCTACACCGCACGAAGTGAATGAAAAGAGAGAAGCTGAAAAACAGGCAGCAACCAACGCATTAAGGAAATTGGGTCTGCTCTAAAGAACTGATCTAAAGAACTGATGCACAGCCTTAGACCTATCTTGAAAGTCGGGAGTGGGGAGTAGGGAGTAGGGAGTGGAGAAAAAAGATTTTCATACTTTTGTTGTGTACTCCGGTTCATGGAGTCTCTTGCAAAAGTCTCTTGCTCTCATTCTATTTTCGCCCCCCTAGGGCGTGTCTTCAAACCCGGAGCTCCCCCTAAATCCCCCTTAAAAAGGGGGACTTTGAGTTGATTCTCCCCCCTTTTTAAGGGGGGCTGGGGGGGATCTTCTTCGCAAGACACAGGTAAATTTAGAGTTTGAAAACACGCCCTAGCCCCCAATCAAAAAAGGCTTCGCCTTTGTCCTCCTAGGGGAGAACGAGAGGGGTGGGGGGAATAGAATTCAAAGTCCCCCAGAATTGGGGGATTTAGGGGGCTTTCCAGGATTTATGCAAGAGACGTTCATGAGCGGTACGCTCACACTCCAGGATGAAAGGAGACTTTCAAAACAGGTCTATTCACTGACCACGTTCGCTATTTTTTGGTCACCCAGTTGGGTGATTGGCAAGAGTAGTGACCGGAAAGGGATGAGGAACTTGTGTATAAGGGAAGCGTCGCCTTACTTTCCCGGACTTCAAGCTAAACCATGACCCAAGATTTACAGCGGTTCTACAAAGCCTGCAACCCTAGTCAGATTCTGAGTAGCAGCGATGATGAGCAACAGTATCAACTAGATTACTCACCTGTGCGGGGCGCTAGGATCATGGGAGCGATGAAAGAAATCATCGGCCGTACCTCCTTGGATGAGGCAACTTGTCAGTTGTTTACGGGATATATCGGGACTGGCAAGACGACAGAGTTACTTCACCTCAAGACTGAACTAGAGCAGGAGTTATTTTACGTCGTTTATTTCGATGCCAAGGAGGAATTGGATTTAGCCGATTTGAATATCGAGACTTTAATGATTGCGATCGCACACCACATCAATCAAAGCCTCGAAGCCTCGGATATCAATATCTCACAAAAATTTTGCAATCATCTGCTCAGTGTCGTCTCAGAATCACCAGAAATTTCCGCCACCGCCTCAGGACTAGGCAAGCTTATCCCTGTCCTCAAAAACACTCCCAAGCTTCGTCGCCATCTACGAGAAGTTTTCGCAACCAGTAACTATAACATTGTGGAAGCGATGAACGAGAAGTTGCTGGAACCTGCGATCGCCTTGCTTAAGAGCCAGGGTAAAAAAGGCTTGGTCGTGATTGTAGATGGATTAGACCGCTTAGATAGTCCCCGCAACGTCTGGGGATGCCACCAATACGAAAGCCTATTCATTGAGCAAGCTCATCAGCTACGCCAGCTCAACTGCCATACGATCTATACCTTTCCCCTAGGATTGGTTTTCTCTGAGGAATACACTACCCTCAAACAGCACTTCGGTGTTACCCCAATCCTACTACCCATGATTCCCATACAGCAGCGGGATGGCAGTGATTGTGAAGAAGGAATGGGACTGCTACGGCAAATGGTACTGGTTCGCGCATTTCCCGATCAGCAACCGGAGGAACGCCTCAGGCTGATTACACAAGTTTTTGACACTCCGGAAACTCTAGACCGACTGTGTCGCATTAGTGGCGGTAATGTGCGAACGTTGCGAGATATGATCTACAGATGTCTGCAAGAAGAAGAGCTACCCTTATCACGAACCTCTGCGGAAGCAGTGATTCGAGAAACTCGGGATAGCTTGGTCGTTGCCGTTGATGACCACGAGTGGGAGTTGCTCGTGCGAGTAGCCAAAGAGCATCGATTGACGGAAGAAACCGCCGATGAAATCTTGCGGCGATCGCGGTTTGTCTTGGAATACGAAGACGAGCTAGGGCGCTGGTATAATGCCAATCCCCTTTTGATTGAGGCTGAACAATTCCAAGCGATCGCCCACAAAAAACAATGAAAACTCTATCTAGAAAATAGGTGTTAGTGCAGAATCAATCAATTTGATACCAGTTTAAACAGAGGATGCGATTATAGATTGAAACCATTGCCTTATCAGGCTGTATGCAATCCAAAATCTAAAATCCAAAATCCAAAATCCAGAATGGTATGAGCAATCCTCTACGAGGCCGTTGGTCGTAACTCATCCAGACGCGCCAGAACCTCTGTACTATGTATGGCAGGTCTCACACCAAGAAATACCTCACGCAGGATACCGTCTGGGTCAATGATGAACGTATGGCGCAGAGAAACGAAGCCCATCCAGGAACCATAAGCCTTGCTTACTTGGCCATCAGTATCTGCAAGAAGGGGGAATTTCAGACCTTCTGAATCACAAAATTCAGCGTGAGACTCCACATCATCAGCACTGACGCCAAGAATCTGCACATTTCTCTCCATGTACTTGGGCAAGTCTTGCTGAAACCGACGCGCTTCCAAGGTACACCCTGAGGTGAAATCTTTGGGATAAAAATAGAGAACAACCCACTTGCCGCGATAGTCAGAAAGTGACACTTTACCAGCGCCTGTGTTGGTGGGCAGTGTAAACTCTGGTGCCGATTCATTGATAGCAGGTAGCTTGCCGCCAAGGGCGTTGGCAGCAGTTGCGAAATTCAACCAAGCCAAGATGACAAAACAACTCGCTAAGAGAGTATTTAGAACAGTACGACGAGAGAGCATGACCCAAACTAAGATATTGACTTAACATAAGTTTACATTCTTTTGACTCAACTATTAGAAGCATAAAAAATAGATATTCTACTGTTAAGTTTCAGTTAATTAGGGAATTGGCGAGGAATTTCGCTAATTGTTTTGTGCAATTGTGCTGCTGGTAGAGCGACGATATCGAAGGGATAGTGATCGAGAAAAGCTTGAACCTTAGGAGTTGCTAAAATTGCCCTCAGTCGTTGAGTATTTTTTAATGTTCCTAGAGGGGGTAGCCAGTACTCCGGCATTTGTCGGATTCCACGCATCCCTCGCTCCTGACTCTCCAGCATTGAGGCATAACTATCATTCTCAGGATGAAGTAATTTAAGTAGTAGATGTTTATGACCTTTAGAAAGCCGTTCAACCACAGATTCTGCGGCAACAAAACAACCCCTCAGTCTGATTAAGGCACAAATTTCTCTTATTCGTGGTAGATGACAGCTCAGTGCTACAAATAGCAAGTTCTGATACAGATGAGGTGATTGATCAATAATATTAGTGATATAGATAAGATTGAAGATTGTATCCATCGCCTCCTCTTCAAGAATGAACATGGAGTCGGGAATACCAAATTTGGTTTGAATAAGGTGAGACATCAGTGCCGCTTCGGATGGCTTATCGGCTCCTCCCGTTTTTCCACCTGTGAGAATAATCCGCCCAATATTGAGGCTTTGGTAAAGCATACCTGTTGCGATCGCATTTATTCTCCCATACAGATTTAGGCGATAAGAGCCTGGACAAGAACCCCTCTGAACTGGCCCATATCCAAAGGCAACGAGCCCATCAAAATTATCTTGAGCATTGGTTAATTGACGGATTTGAGTGACTTGCTCTGAAGATAGGGTTCTCATCGTCGAAATAACAGTTTTCATGGAGATAAATCATATAACTAGGGCACGATAATATCGTGCCCTTACAAAAGCATGTATTCAAAAAAATACAACGACTGGATTTTTTAAAGCATAACTACTGCTGCGAAGTCTGCTTACTCACTCGCTCAAGTTGCTCAGCAAAATAATTCTCTTGATACTGCAATGACTTTGCTAATTGCATACCTCTTTGGAAAACATCAAG
>NZ_DATNPA010000058.1:0-17714 GCF_036703385.1 Allocoleopsis sp.
AATGACAACAATTTAATTGTCTTAACAAAAACAGAAGTTAATCTCTATTACCCTGCTATCTTTTATGAATAAAAAAGAGCATTTTGTAAAGGTTCACAATAAATACATAGATTAAGGTTTTTTAATGAATAATTAACAATATTTGACTCTTTAAGAATGTTGCAAGAACCGGCGATTTGCAGTATTTGGCGTTGATTTCTTCTAATTTCAGCCTGATAAGTATATAGAGAACCATCGGGTTTTTCCAAGGTAATCTCACCTTGCCTGACATTATTATCTGAATTCGGTTCGAGCATTCTGCCTGCAACGTTGTAGTTAAACCAATCCCATCCGTAGCTCAGAATCAGTTCTCTTTCCATAATCTGAAGGGGTATGGGTAAAAGTCCCCAGCCTCGATACACTCGATTCAAACATTTGATATTCCCAGTTCGCATCAAAATAAACCTGAATGATTCGGCATCGAGGACACCGTAATATCTGCCTTCGGGGAAATCGATAATTGTCGGTGCAGATCGATGTCCCCCAAAGTGCCGAGATTTCCAAATACGAATATTGCTTAACGATAACTCAGCAACGGTAGCTAATGCTTGCCTATACAAAGGAATGCCATATTGCGTATAGCACTGCTCATGGCTACCAGGAGTACAAACTAAGATATCTCTCGTTCTACTTTTATTCGCTTCATAATCTGGAACCTCACCAGCTAAGTATTTTCTGATTACATCAGCTACTTCTTCGATTGTTCCTACATTAAATTCATACTTTTGGTAAGCTTGGGAAAGTCTTTCTTTTGTTTGTTCAAAAATCAATATATTTGTGGAATTAATTCGTTCTGATTTATCCGAGGAAATTAATATAAATTTTATGGATAGGTGTTGTTGATTTACTTCAGTCACCAAATTCTTCAGATTCTGGGGGACAGCCTTTGAATCAAAAGCTTCTGCTGTCCAGGAAGGTGGACATTCAATTAAAATATAAGTCTGGTAATTAGTAGCACTTCCAATAATGTCTTCTTCGACGTATCGGTAAAAATCAGCACAAAAACAATCATCCATCAGTTCTACTCCTCTATAAGGTTTCCGTGATAGATGCTGCCAACGAAAAAGACTTGCGTATAGTACCAATACCAATCTAGCCAAAAAAGTTGGTTCGTAGTTGCTCTTGATCTTTCAAGCACAACTACGAACTTTAGATTATGGGTAATTAGGGGAGATTGAATGACTGAGGAGTTGTTTTAAGGCTTGCTCTGGAGTTCACTCAATTTCGCTCTAATGGCTTCGATGCGTTTACGGTTTACTCCTAAGTCCGACTCTCCTAAACGTGAAGCAGAGCGAACGTGAATTACCTTTGCGCTGGGATCAAGAGAAAATTCCACATCATCAACAAATCCCATCAACTTACTCTTGAATTCTGTGTAGAGGTAATTCTCGGTTTCCTCGATAATGGTCGTCCTGTCCATGTTCTGAATCACAGTCTTGAGGTTAGTCATTGCCTGTGTTGGGGTTGAGTCATAAGTCAAAGGCTCAATTTTATGTTGGGCATCTTGGCTTTGGCTGTTGACGCAGTTAGGACTGCTAGGGCAGGGTGCTAGTTGCCCAGATTCCTGGATACCGATATTGATAGGTCGCTTTCCGGCAAACAAGGTGCCTCCTGAAAAAGCTAGCGTTACTCCCAGCCAACAGACAGCTACGAGAACGACGGATATAGCAATGATCAGTACTAACTGAAGGGGCGATCGCTTTTGGGTCTCTAGGCTCATTGGGTGGGTACGTCTTTTGTAAACTTTCTTCACAAACCTTACCAAATAACCGGAGAGGACTAAATTAATCCTTCGAGTTCGATCGCTTCAATCAGCTGAAGACCACGCGGGTCACCCACTCTCAAGAGTGCAGCTTTTGCATCTTCCTGAACCCCTAGGTCTTCATCTTCGGCAAACGCCTCTAGCAAGCCATCTATGGCACCTCCATAGATGGGATTTGAGGGGAGTTCCCGGCATAGTTGTCCGATTGACCACGCACAATTACTGCGCACCGCTGCCACTGGGTCTTGTCTCAAGGCCACAATTAGAGGTGGAATGCAAGCCACAATGTCTGCGTAATCCAAGTGAGCTATTTGCGCCAAAGCACTAGCCGCCCACAAGCGTACGGCTGAAATCTCATTTTTCAGGGCATCTATGAGAGAGGATAACGCACGGCGATCGCGGCAGTTGCCCAATGCCCAAACAACCCCCTTACGCACATAACCATTCCAATCGCGGTTTAGCTGTTCAATTAAGGGTTCTACCGCCGTTGGACTCGGATTGCGTCCCAGGGCATAGGCTGCACTCACTCGTACTAAGGGGCACACATCTTGCAAAAGGTGAATTAGATGAGGAATCGCTCTCTCATCTTGAATCTCACAAAACGCCCGCGCTGCCAGCATCCGTTGTGGCGTTTCTCGTGCCGTTAACAGTGCCAACATTGCTTCTGGATCGGGCTTGTGAGCTTCTGACTCGCTATCAATCGGCTCTATTGCATCTAGAGGGTCTTCTAGATCAGCCGCATCGAGTACGCTCAGATCGTCATCATCATTGTACATAGTTGATAAAGTATCGTATCCCACCCGATTTCACCAGTCTCTTCTAGCGACTCTTTACAGCAGACATCGCAAAAGATTACATCATATTAATTAAAATTAGATTGAGTCAGCTGATATTTCTCATTTAATCACGGGTGGTCATGTGACCGACCACCTAGAGCGCTCCTTTGCTAGAAGATTGAGGATAGAGGGGTTTTACCATCCACAGAGATTGAGTTTTGTAGCCTAATTGAGCGTAAAGACGGAGAGCCGAGTGGTTGGATTGAAAGACTTGAAGCCCAATTTGGCGATCGCCTCTTGCCCTTGCCCAATCTTCTGCCAGACGCATGAGCGCCGAAGCAATTCCCTGACGCCGATGTTCTGGCATCACGTAAAGTAAAAAAACATGAGCATGGCGATCGCCGCGCACCTGATCGATCGCATTTCCTAGCCAGATACAACCGACGGGCTGATGCCCAACGGATGAGTTTCCAGGTACCTCTGCCTGAGTGGCATCCACCCACCACAGAGGTGTTTCCTTGGACAAGTACTGATTAACCGTTCGGACTAGATGGGAAAAATCTTCTTGCTCTGGAAAAAGCTGTTGATACGCCAGTTGGATGAACTTCACTAACATCGCTCGTTCAGAGCTTGACCCAATGCGCAGCCAGTAGCCTGGTAGTAGTTGCTCAGACACTCGTGCGCTTGAGTCTAGTTGAGTGACCCAGCGGATGTGGGTAAAGTTGGGGCATCTAGGGTTTCCAATTGGGCTGAGGTATCGGGTGCTTGAGTGCTAGCAGACTCAACATCCTCAATGGGTGCAGGTCCTGCCATATCTGAGGGCAAAAAAATCCGAGCGCTTACGGCTAAGAGCGCCACTAAAAACACTAGCACGATCAGGAACGGAGCAATGTACTGACGAAAAATAGCCATGTTTAATGTTTAAGAGCAGAGCCAATTGTGAAAACTGGGCAAAGATTTGTAAATCCCTTGTTGTTTAGTCTAGCGATTTGCCAGGAGATTCGATGAGAGAGGCTACAGGCGATCGCGTTCCACATCCTTGATTGCTCTCTGCCAATACCAATCTTCCGGCATACCGGGATGATTCTGCCTAATCTTAGCGACTAACCGCTCTGCCGCAGCAGCATCACCCGCTAACATATTGATGAGTCTGTATTGCAACTCCCTATCATCGGAATTCTGGATTGGCTGACGCTGGACTCTCCGCCGCCGTATAAACGGTGCCTCCACTGGAAGCTCAAGTGGTTCGTCGGAATCTGTGTCTCGTGGTCGTGGCGGCGACTGCTGTTTTCTGACTAATAGGAACAGACCATAAATCAGTAGAGCGATCGCGACTATCAGGAAGAGTGTTATTAAAAAAGTGAAAACGTTAACTGGCAAAAGTCCTCTGATAAATTGAGGCACCAAGTAACCCAGTAGCCCCGCCGCCAATAGGGCGATGAAGAGGATCAGTGTTCCGATAAAGATTAGTCGATTAAACCTCATAAGTGTTCTTCCTTGTTATCTAGTCCGAGCCTGAGTATGGACAATAGCTTAATCTTGTTTAGCTAAGGCAGCCACATCCATTCCTGGATGGATGTTATCAACAATACCCAACCTTTGCTCTGCTGGAGCAATTAAACATCCTGTGTAATAGTTCTTCTCCCCGTTTCGGGGGCTGATAGCGCAGCAGGACATAGGGCGGTGGTTAATTTGACTTTGGCAAGAGGCTTATTATTTCGGGAAATTTTGTCAAGATTCTAAAGGAATAAAAAATAACGTTACCATACCGGGAATCGTAGCTAAAAATACTAGGATAAAAAACATTTGGTAACCAACAAGTTGCTGAATATAACCACTAATTAATCCAGGCAACATCATTCCCAAAGCCATCAATCCCGTTGAAATAGCAAAATGAGACGTTTTGTATTCTCCTCGCGAAATATACATCAAATAAACACTAAAAGCTGTAAAGCCTAACCCATAACCAAATTGGTCTAACGCTACCAAAAGGTAAACTAATTCATTCGAGGGCTGTACGTAGGCCATATAAACATAAAACAGATTTGGCAAGTGGACGGCTAAAGCCAGAGGCCAAATACTCTTCCTTAAGCCATACTTGGAAATCAATATACCTCCAATAATGCCTCCAACTATTAAAGAGATAATACCTAAGGTTCCATAAGCTAAACCTAAATCTGAGGTAGACAGCCCTAAGCCACCCAATTCTCGTTGCTCTAATAAAAAAGGAGAAGCTATTTTACCCAGCATCGCTTCTCCCAACCTGTAGAGTAAAATAAATGCCAAAATACTTCTGATGTGTTCTTGCCGAAAATAGGAGTCAATAACTGACCAAAAATAAATCTTTTCGGTTACAGATTTGGGTTCTTGTTCTAAAGGCAACTCAACCGAGGGCAAAATAAACCAATGAAAGCTAAACAGAAGAGCAAAGAGCAAAGCCGACAAACCGATCGCCAAAGTCCAACTTAGCGAAATATTCTGAAGTCTGACTTCTAGCTGACCAGCTAAAACGACTAAAACCCCAGAACCGAAGATTATTGCGAGTCTATAAAAAACCGAGCGAATTCCGGCGAAAAAGGCTTGCTGTTCTTGATTTAAAGCCAGGAGATAAAAGCCATCAGCAGCAATATCATGAGTGGCTGAAATAAAAGCACCAATGGTTAAAAATAGCAAGGAGATTATAAAAAAGTGAGGGAGCTGGAACGAAAAGGCAACACAACTCAAGCAACCCATCATCGCTACTTGCGTGTAAATGACCCAATTTCGTTTAGTTGAATAAGTATCAACCAGGGGTGCCCAAAACATTTTAATTACCCAAGGGAGGTAAAGAAGGCTCGTCCAAAAGGAAATTTGAGCATTTTCTAGCCCCATTTTTTTGTAAAAGATAACAGAAACTGTGTTGATGATGATGTAAGGGACTCCCTCAGCAAAATAAAGCGTCGGGATGAACGTCCAAGGGGAACGAGGGATGACTTGGTTTTTCATCTTCAGTTATCAGTGATCAGTGACCAGTGACCAGTTGAATCTGACTGCGGGTTCAAGTGGGGCAAAATTGCTCTATCTGTTCGTTCAATCGTCTAATCATCTAGTCCAGGTCTAGGTGTTGGCGCAGGTCGAGGAGTCCAGGGAGCAAATACGGGCAGTAGTAGTAGTCCAGGTATGGCAGCAACGATACTCAGTAAGAAAAATAAAGGCCAACCCGTAGCTTGTGCCAATCCTCCTGCGGGTGCCACCAAAATATCTCGGCTAACCGCCATTAAACTGGAGAGTAAAGCATACTGGGTTGCCGAAAAACGCTGATTACACAGGCTCATTAAGAAGGCAACAAATGCTGCTGTTCCTAACCCAGCACAAAAATTTTCAATGTTGATTGTTAATACAAGAAAGGAGTAGTCTTTGCCAACTTGTGCTAGGACGAAATAAGCTAAATTACTGACAGCTTGCAGCGCACCGAAGACCCAGAGCGATCGATTGATACCAAGTTTGCTGAGAATTGCCCCACCTGCAAGGGTACCGACAATAGTTGCCACTAATCCCATACCGCCTTGAATCCATCCAATATCTGCTTGGGTAAAGCCGGTCTTGAGCAAAAAAGGTGTGGACATGTTGTTCACTAAAGCATCACCCAGTTTGTAGAGGACAATGAACACCAAAATGAACACAGCCCGCATGAAACCAGAACGCTGAAAAAATTCAGCAAAGGGTAGAATGACTGCATCAGATAAGGATTCAGGAGGGCGTTCCTGTTCGCTCGGTTCGGGTGCCCAAAATGAACTAAGCAATCCTACTGTCATGAGCAAGGCCATCAATAGGTAAACGGTTGGCCAGGGAATTTGGTCAGCCAGAATCAGTGCCAAAGCACCAGTTGCCAGCAGTGCGATGCGATAACCTAATACAAATACGGCTGCACCGGCTCCCATTTCCCGTTCTTCCAGTACGTCGGTGCGGTAGGCATCCGCTGCTATATCTTGAGTTGCACTAAAGAAGGCAATGAGTAAGGCATTGATCGCAAGGAACTGTAGGGCTTGACGAGGTTGTTGGAGAGCCATTGCTGCGATCGCCAACAGTAATGCCCCTTGTGTCAGAACCAGCCAACCCCGCCGACGCCCCAAAAACGGCGGCACAAAGCGATCGAGTAAGGGCGACCAGATAAATTTCAAAGAGTAGGGTAAACCAACTAGGCTAAACAAGCCAATCGACCCTAGATTGACTCCTTCTACTGTCATCCAGGCTTGCAGCGTCTTACTCGTCAAGAACAGGGGTAAGCCAGAGGAAAACCCCAGCAACAGTAGCGCTGCCATCTTGCGGCTTTGGAAAACTTGCAGGAAAGATTGAGTTGCTTTCACAGAAAATTGGGAGGATAACTATAAATTAGATTGGAGTCATCATCCCATAGCAAGGTTCCCTTATTGTTGTAAACCTCCTACACTCCGTTGTTCCGTCCGCACCAATGCAGTGTTGGGCGGCTGTCGGCACAAATCCAAAGCAATTAAGAATTTATCAGAACTTTAAGTGCCAGTTTCAACACTGAAAAGCTTGTGAGGTAGAATACAGAGCTATCCTACTGTCAGGCTAATTTCCAAGCCATTTTGCCATTTTGTGGGACAATCAATATAGTATAAATGAACTAATCTGAGGTTGCTAGAGTGCTACATCGGCAAAAAGCTCTACTGATGATGCTTCAGCAAGTTGGGGGTACAGCCTCTAGCGTGCAGATGATGAAGTGGGCTTTTTTGTTGTCGTGTGAAACCCCATCTCATGGAGGCAAAACATTTTATCAATTTATCCCATACCGATACGGTCCCTACTCTTTTACTCTCAATCAAGAAACTGATTCACTCATTCGCAATGGTTTCTTAGAAAAAGTAACTGATAATTGCTGGAGGCTTACTCCTCTAGGAGAGAGGCTAGATACAACATTGCCTAGTGATGTTAGTAAAGATATTTGTAAAATTACTGCAACCTACGGAAGGTTATCGGGACAGAAATTAATAAATCTAATTTATGACAAATATTCCTGGTTCACGATCAATAGTGAACTTCCTGGAATGAGACAGGAAGAACGCCCAGTTGCAGATAGATGTATTTATACTGCTGGCTATGAGGGGAAAACCATTGATGAGTTTCTGAATCTCCTTATGGAGTCTGGTATATATCGGTTAGTTGATGTGCGATACAATCCTATCTCGCGTCGGTATGGTTTCCATAAAAGTACTCTGTCTCGCTTATGTAGTTCTTTGAAGATAGACTATCAACACTTTCCTGGTTTGGGGATACCCGGTTCAGAACGTGAACATATAGGTGCTGAGAATCAATACGTAAAGTTGTTTGAGAATTATCGTTTGAAACTTTCTTCCTATGAGAAAGATCTAGCTCATGTAATTAGACTATTGAACTCTGATCCTAGTGTCCTAGTTTGTATGGAAGCTAATCCAAATTTTTGCCATCGCAATGTTTTAGCTCAACATCTAGCCACTTTAATTGATATGCCGGTTAAAAACTTGGGATATTCAACATGAGTAACCAAGCAATAAGAACCAAAGTTCTTATAACTGTAATGACCTACCCACATCCATCTAGAGGTTATCAAGAGCTTGTTTGTACAGCTGGTATAACTGAGCAGGGTGAGTGGGTACGGCTTTATCCAATAGATTACCGTTATAGACCAAGGAATCAACAGTTCCGAAAATATCAATGGATAGAAGTTGATTTATTCCTACATGGGGCTGGTAATGATCGGAGAAAAGAAAGTAGAAAGCCAATTTTAGATACGCTCCGCGTTTTAGGAGAACCGCTCTCCACGAAAAATGGATGGAGAGAACGTCGTCAGATTATTGATCAAAGTCCAGTTTACACAGTAAAGCAATTACGAGAATTGCATGAATCTGAACACATATCACTTGGTATTGTGCAGCCTACAAAAGTAATTGATTTAAAGATCGAACCCGCTGATCCTGAATGGAAACCAGAATGGCAGTATCTATTTGACCAACTGACTCTTTTTGGACCTGTACAAAAGCCTCTTCGCAAGATACCTTACAAGTTTAGCTACATCTTTGAATGCAATGATAGTAACAGACCTCATAACGCTATGATTGAGGACTGGGAACTAGGGGTACTTTGGCTGAATGAAGTAGCTCGTTTAGGTGATGAAGAGCAAGCAGCTTTGAGTGTTCGCCGCAAATTCCTTGACGAACTGTGTAACGAAAGCAAAGATACCCGTTTCTTTATGGGCACAGTGTTTCCATATAACACATGGGTTGTACTTGGTGTTTTTTGGCCACCTAAACCAAAAAATCTTCAACCTGAGGTGATTCAAGGAACTTTGTTCTAAAAAGCTGGAATAGGATTACTTTAAAATTTCAACCATGCATCCATATTTTCTGGGGAGTGGGGCATGGGAAATACCACTTTCATTCATGGGTGTGAAATTTTTTCATTGGCACTGCTTTCTGCCTTTTACTATACAGGAAATTGGGATGACGACCTCAACGTATCTTTCGCTTTGAGCCATCATCCCAAAGGGTTATTTGTGGATTGCCGCGAGTCCTTTGCCCTTATCCCTTGGCTCCTGTCTCATAATCGCGCCAGACTCCCACGAGGACACCTTGCACTTGCACACTTTTTGCCATCACCTCAATAGGCTCATACTTAGGATTAGCCGGTTTGAGGGTGACACGCTCCCCCTGACGGTAGAAGCGTTTCAATGTCGTGCCATGTCCTTCCACTCGTGCTGCAACAATCAGACCATTTTTCAGTTGATCGGGGTCGGGGACAGGTCGCATAATCACGAAATCCCCTTCCGCAATTAGGTCATCTATCATGCTGTCTCCCATGACCCGCAGGGCAAAGTTACCCGGCTGGCGCAATACAGGAGACACATCGAGCTGCTCGTCAGTGTCGGTGAAGGGTTCTACCAATCCACCTGCTGCGATCGCACCTAAGACAGGAACGCCTGTAGGAACATTCGCCAGAATCCGAATGGTACGAGCTTTTCCTTCTGTCCAATCTATGTAGCCTTTCGCTCGCAAATGTTCCAGGCGACTTTGGACAGGTGCTGGCGAGCGCAAATTCATGGCTCGCATCATCTGCCGGATTGAAGGCGCATGTTGTGAGGTGCGAATATATTCTACAAGCCAATTGTAAAGTTGTTGTTGAGCTTCAGTAAGGGGTTCCATAGCGCTATAAGGGAGTAAGGAATCGTTTTGAGCTATCAGAGCCAAGCATTGGTATAAAAAACTTGTGGTTGAAACCTAGTTTTGACACGAATACTTCGCCCATACTTGAGGTTTGAATGACCATGATTCATCACTCATCACGTTCATGTGATGATTGTTACCATCCATAGAACATTCGTACTACTAAAACCCCTCATCTGTCCAGTAGGTGCTGCTTTAATCTTTGCCAATTTGGTTGTTTAATCCGCTCCCAAAAGACTAACTAGTAAGGCTTTTTGAGCGTGCATCCGGTTTTCGGCCTGATCCCAAATACGCGATCGCGGCCCTTCCATCACCTCATCCGTAATTTCTTCTCCCCGATGCGCTGGTAAACAATGCAACACAATCACTTCTGCGTCAGCACTCATTAGCAGTTGTTCATTCACCTGATAAGGCTGAAACACTGGAATTCTGGTATCCGCTGATGCTTCCTGACCCATACTTGCCCAGACATCGGTATAAATAACGTTAGCTCCTTTAGCCGCCATTACGGGATCGTCAGTGAGCAGGACTTCGGTTTTGCCACCAGCAATCTGTTGTGCCTTCTCCACGATATTTCGGTTAGGTTTATAGGCGGGTGGAGTGGCAACTCTGACATTCATTCCCACTAGAGCGCATCCTAACATCAAAGAATGCGCTACATTATTGCCATCTCCCAAATAAGTCAACGTCATCCCGGCAAGCGAACCAAAGCACTCCTGAATGGTTAACAAATCGGCTAAAACCTGACAAGGATGCTCTAAGTCAGTCAGAGCATTAATGATCGGAATCTGGGCATATTGGGCAAAGGTTTCCAGCTCTTTCTGATCAAAGGTACGAATCGCTAGGATATCCAGATACCGATCTAAAACTCGTGCTGTATCAACGACTGGTTCTCCCCGACCAACCTGAGTAACATTAGGATTTAAGTCAATGACTTGACCTCCTAGTTGGTACATTGCCACCGAAAAACTGACTCGCGTTCGTGTCGAAGCCTTGGAGAACAGTAGCCCCAATACCTTATTACAGCGTAGTTTCAGTTGACCCGCTTTCAACTGAGCTGCAATTTGCAACAGCTCCTGAATTTCATCAGTACTGAGATCTGCTAAACCCAGTAAATCCCGTCCTTTTAATGCCTCCATATTTTTCCCCCGATGAGTTAAATTAATCAGCTCTTGCCAGAACACTATATGCTTTTGCAGGACAGTAGAGTGCGCTTCTGAGCAGACCATAGTCTTCTTAGTTGCACTGTCTTAAGAACCTATCAGATTTTTCTAAAATTAGACCAGCAATTCTGGGGGGAAATTAAAATTAAAAATCTTATTAATGTTAAGATTTAGAGATATTTTCCGGTTGTGTTAAGTTAACTTAAAACTCTCTAAAAAATAAGAGGCTCTTTAGCCAAACTGATTACCAAAGATTAATTCATTAATCATTAAAATTTATTAACCATAAAAGGTTTTAATGATCACAAAAGCAAATAGAACACCTCTATCAAATTCTTGAGCCCATTTCTAGACCAAGCCATAAAACAGGCTGTATAAATCTCGAAAGCAATTGATACTCTTACCGATACATCATAAAGCAAAAATAAATCAATTGCATTAAATATAAAGTAGTCATTTATCTAAATTTATGGATAAAATTGGCTTATGCCTATTAAATTTCCTATGCATCTTAGACAAAAATCTCAAACATAAACCCATCTATTCGCCCACAAGTGCTATGAAAAATTTTCTGCGCAGGAACTGCAAGGAAATGGGGTGATTTTCCAGATTTGGGCAGGTTGAGACATTGTTAGTTTTTGGTGATAAGTGAGGAGGGACGAGCAGCTAGATGAACATTAATGTAGGAGTAGGTCAAGGCGATCGTAACCTAGGGCTTCGTGACTACGAAGGGGATTGGAGATTGGGCAAACAACGGAGAGAGAGGAGACAAGGGAGAGGTTGGTTACCAGATGGGAGTAAAGCCATTCCCTTATCCTCTTTGTCTGCGGCCCCTAGGCTGGGGAAGCTTTCTGCTGGATTGGGAATCGCCCTTGTGAATTTGGGAGTATTAATCGCTCCAGTCGTGGTGTCCACTCCGGCACAGGGAGCAGAGCGAATTTATCTAACTTATGGCCCCCTAGAATTGTCTCTATCCATCAAATCTCTCAGCACTTATGCAAGAGTTGGCAAAATTGATCGGGAATTAGCCGCTTATACTGACCGTCTAAATCCGCAGCAACTTGAGCAGTTGCGGAAAATTTTGCAGACTCCAGTTGATGTAAAACCGCTAGCGATCGCGCAATTTCTCTATTCCTCCCAAGGGAAAGTTATCCTGGATCGGGTGGGTCAGATCATCCAAACCAAAGCCGGTCAACCGGGCTTCTACGCTATTCGGTCAGCGCTGATCCAAGCGGCAGCTGCGCCAGACGGCTTGACGCTGTTGAATGTCCTGGAAAAGTTTCCCACTTATGGCATCCGAATTAACTCGGTGCGAGGCTTTCAGGTTCTTGAAGAGCTATCGAACCTGATCCAGGAAACTCAGTTAGCGATCGCAGCCGTTGAGCAGCAAGCTCTTACAGAGGCATCAGCACAGGCATCACAACGGGAAGCAGCACAGCCATTCATACGGCCATCAGACCACATATCACCCAAAGGATTAGGCCGGGAATCGGGTTATTTCTCCAAGCTACCCGACTTGCGGAAACCGGGAGAAATCCAATATTCAAAGGAAACCCTTACCCTCTATGATCCTAGTCGTCAAAGAAGGTTTCCCGTTGATCTTTACCTTCCTCAACAAAGTGGGCGTCCAGCACCCCTGGTTGTGATTTCTCACGGTTTAGGCTCAGACCGTATGACGTTTGCCTATTTAGCAGCCCACTTGGCTTCTTACGGTTTTGCAGTGGCGGTACCAGAGCATCCAGGAAGTAACGCCGCTCAATTGCAGGCTTTAATCAATGGTCTTGCTAGTGAGGTGACTCCCCCAGCTGAGTTGATCGACCGACCGTTAGATATTAAGTTTTTGCTCGATGAACTTAAGCGATCGTTCGCAGGACGCGTCAATCTGCAACAAGTGGGCGTCTTAGGTCAGTCTTTTGGAGGCTACACCGTTTTAGCACTTACGGGTGCCAAGATTGATTTTGATCTCTTGAACAAAGAGTGCGGCCCCTCAAATGATTCATTGAATTTATCGCTCCTTCTCCAGTGTCGTGCCATAGAGTTGCTAGCGAGAGACTATCAACTCTCCGATGAGCGAGTCAAAGCCGGGATTGCCATCAATCCAGTCGGTAGCACACTTTTTGGGAAATCCCAGTTCAGTCAGATTCAAGTACCGCTGATGCTAGTGGCAGGTAGTGACGATACTGTAGCCCCAGCCTTGCCCGAACAAATTCAACCCTTTACCTGGCTGACAACTCCAAACAAATACCTAGTTTTGCTCAAAGGAGGAACACACTTTTCCACCTTAGAGCGATCGGAGAACGACATACCCCTACCGCCTCAAGTGCTTGGTTCCGATCCTTCTGTGGCACAGAACTATATGAAAGCCTTGAGTTTGGCATTTTTTGAAACTTACATTATTAACAATTCAGACTACCGGGTTTACCTAAGTGCTTCCTATGCTCAATATCTGAGCCGATCTGTTCTTCCCTTGAGTCTTGTGGAGTCTTTGACAGAGGAACAGCTAAAGCAGGCAAAAAGGGCTGAGGATTCCACCCCAATCCCAACACCAACCCCAACACCAACCCCAATCCCAACACCAAGCCCATCACCAGTGCCTGTGCCTACACCCTAGCAACATGGTGTTGTCGGTGGTAATTATGTATAGGGTGCCCTGTGGCTGCCCTTTTACATTACAGGGTACCCACAAGAGGTACCCCTACAGGTTGATTGTTCTGAGGGGGGTTAGGGGAGCTATACACCGAATTTAATATCTGTAAAAAAGTTAAGATTAAATTTAGATTTGTAACAAATGTAAAGATATGCCTGTTCAAGTTGGAGACACGGCTCCTGATTTCACCTTGACCTCCCAATCAGGGGAACCCATCAGCCTCAAAGATTTTATTGGCAAAAAAAACGTCGTTTTGTACTTCTACCCCAAAGACGATACACCAGGATGTACGGCAGAAGCCTGTGCCTTTCGCGATAGTTACCAAGTCTTTACAGACGCGGGTGCTGAAGTGATTGGTGTCAGCGATGACTCATCCACCTCTCATCTACAATTTGCAGCCAAGCACCGATTGCCGTTTATTTTGTTAAGCGATAAGGGCAAGCAATTGCGTAAACTATATGGTGTTCCCTCAACGCTTGGGCTTTTACCCGGTCGGGTTACCTACGTTATTGACAAAAGTGGGGTTGTGCGACATATTTTCAACTCCCAGCTCAACTTTAAAGGTCATATTGAGGAGTCGCTGAAAACGCTGCGAGAATTGCAAGAAGCCTGAAATTGTCTCAGCTGTGAGAGCTTGCATCCAAGACGTTGCTATCTCAGCGTCAGCCTTTGCTTTTTATCAAAGGTGGTAGGGCGACTGATTAAAATGGTGCAAGCTCTCCCCAAATAGGATTGAATAGTGCAAGGTTTTTTGAATCTCAATAAGTCAGCCGGTTGGACATCCCATGATTGCGTTGCCAAAGTGCGACGACTTTTGCGCCTCAAGCGGGTGGGACATGGGGGAACGTTAGATCCCGCTGCTATGGGTGTCTTACCGATCGCACTGGGTAAAGCCACCCGATTGTTGCAGTATATGCAGCAGGATAAGGCATATCGAGCCACAATCCAACTGGGAATACAGACGACAACGGATGACTTGGAAGGAGAAGTTATCGCCACTCAGCCAGCAGAAAGACTGACACTAGACGAGGTTTTATCCATTCTGCCGCAGTTTGAGGGCACGATTCAGCAAATACCCCCGATGTACAGCGCGATTCAGGTGCAGGGAAGACGCCTGTATGATTTAGCCAGAGCGGGTGAAACCGTTGAAGTGCCGGTGCGGACGGTGGAAGTTTATCAGATTCAGGTGTTGGATTGGCGTCCAGGGAAGTTGGCGGAACTGGAGATGGCGATCGCCTGTGGTTCAGGAACGTACATTCGTGCGATCGCGCGAGATTTAGGGGAATTACTCAATACCGGTGGCACTCTAGCCTCCCTCACCCGTACCCAAAGCTGTGGCTTTCATCTGGAACATAGCCTGACTTTAGAAGAATTGGAAGCGCAATTGCAACAAGCTACATTTCAGCCCATACCACCCGTAACGGCGTTGCAGCATCTAGCCGTTGTCACCTTACCCGCACCAGAGGCTCATCGTTGGTGTTTGGGGCAGCGTATCGTTTGGAATAATACCTCTACGGATGCTCCTACAAATGCGTTACGGGTGCAGCGAGAAGAGGGTGAATTTTTGGGAATTGGTCAGGTAATTCCTTCAGAAAATGGGCTGTTGCTTGCACCTCAGATGGTTTTTGCTTCTGCTGAGTAATCTTCACTGATTAAATATTGAGTTTTATCACTCTTTGAGCCTAGGACTTTACTATGTCTTCGGGCAGAAGTTAGTCGCCCAAAAATTAGAGATGATTTGTAAAGATAGTAACTAAACATCTTCAAAATTGTTACCCAGTTTTGAAATCAAGCTGCTCAAATATAACAAGACAAGTTCAGGAAATGTAGTTTTTGTAGGAGGCTAAAGTGAGTCTATTTCAGCATTGTCGCAAAATTCTGACGACTCTCGTCTTGATTTTAGTTGTTACGACAACGGCTGCCTGTAGCAGTGGGGTTCAAGCCAAACAACCCACGAACAGTTTACCAACAACCATAAGTCCCAACGGGAACTATGCCCAACTAGAACGAGGAAATAGCGCTGTGGGACAAGATTTTGGAAACTGGGTTGTCCAAACGGCTCAGGGAGTGGTTCAAGATGCCTATGTGCGTGACAACAATAAGCTAGGTGTTGTGATTACGCGTCAGGTTCGTCCGAATGAAGTGAAGCCCCTAGCTAAATCTTTGGTTCAAGGATTCCATAAGAATTTTCCAAATCAAGATTTAAAAGTTTTGGTTTACGCACCTGACAAAAAATTGATTCTGACAGCTCAGTATGATGAGCAGTCCAAGCAGATTGAATACAAATAAATCTTGCTAATAAGACAGTGATATTGGCTGAATACTGAGCCAGTGAAATTAGCAAAGTTTGAAATTGCTTTAGAGGTAATTTTACTACTAAAGCTGGGATAAAAAAGGAGAAATTTAAAATGTCAAGTAGCGAACAATACAAGCGTCAAATCATGAATGATTTGGCTCAAGGTAATGTAGAATCTCTCGAGGATGCCCCGACAAATACCGCGCAGGAATACGAAAATTTTGATGATTTTGCCCAGCGTTCCTCGGCGTCTGAACGTCGCCAGTTGTTTGGTCGGTCTTTACATCCCGACAAAATTTCGCCAAGCCAGATGGAGCCAGAACTGCAAAAGGCGATCGCACAAATTAAGCCCAATGAACGGGATGATGTAGCTCATGCCTTTCTCAAGCACTTCAAGCAACGAGGACTGAGCGATCGCAGCCTTGAACAACAACTGGGTCTTTCTACCCACCATGCCAGTCGCATGAGCGCTGAGGATGTTAGTAAGCTTGCGTCCTTTGCCTATCATTCGCACCCCGATATCTTCCAAGAGGTGCTCACCGAACAACCGGGCATTATCAAGTTTCTCAGTAATCCCGTGGTGGCAGCTGTTTTAGGAGTAGCGGCGGCTAAGTGGCTAGGTAGTCACCGCAAGTAGATGTTTTAGGGGCGCAAAGCTTTGCGCCCCTATTGAGGATGGAGATGCATCCGGCTCACTGCTTGTAAGCAGAATGCGGTTCAGCGAACCCTCCAACCTCGGATAACACATACAAGGGTCTTCCCTTCACCTCTTCATAAATGCGTCCGACATACTCACCCAGAATGCCAATACTCACCAACTGCACCGCACCGAGAAAGAACATGGCAATCATAATCGTGGCTAAGCCAGTCAAGGGGGAATGGGGAGAGTGGATACGCCAGTAGAGGACGAGTATTGCCATGAGAACTGCCGCCGCCGCCGCGAGTAAGCCGAGGTAGGTGGAAAGACGCAACGGCACTCTAGAAAAGGAAATCAAACCAATTGCCGCTAGGGAGAGGGACTTGCGAAACGTGTACTGCACTTCACCCGCAAAGCGGGGGTCGCGTTCAAAGCAAACAGAAGTTTGCTGCAAGCCTACCCAGGAACGTAGTCCTCGAATGAAGCGGTTGCGTTCTGGCATGGAATTAAGAACATCCACCACCTTCCGATCCATCAAACAAAAATCTCCTGTATCGAGGGGAATTTCGATATCTGCCAGACGTCGCAGGATTCGATAGAACACATAAGCGGGGAGGCGTTTGAGCCAGCTTTCTTTCTTGCGCTGAGTGCGTTGGGCATAGACAACTTGATAACCTTGTTGCCACTTTTCTAAAAGAACTGGGATTAATTCAGGTGGGTCTTGTAGGTCGGCATCCATCACCACGATCGCATCACCACGCACAAAATTGAGACCGGCGGTTACGGCAATTTGATGACCAAAGTTACGTGCGAGACTGATGTAGCAAAAGCGTGGGTCTTTCTCATGGAGGTCACGCAGCAAGGAAAGGGTGCGATCGCGGCTACCATCATTGACTAAAATGACTTCCACGGATTCCCCTAGTTGATCGAACACCACACTCAAACGTCGGTATAGTTCTGCAATACTCTTTTCCTCGTTATAGACTGGAATCACTAGGGAATACTTGGGGCGCACAGTTCATCTATCCTGGGAATCGGTTAATCAGTATTGAGTTACAGAATATCAAGCAAGAAAGCCCACTGCTTCTAGTGATGGGATGAACTAAGTCGCGATCGCTACGCGCTGCCCCTTTGGGGCAATCGCCGTTAAGCTACCCAGTACCAACAAGCAAACAGAAGAGCAAAGCGTACAAGC
>NZ_DATNPA010000059.1:0-35389 GCF_036703385.1 Allocoleopsis sp.
AACTGGAGGGGAAGCAGTCACGGCCAATGGTAAGTACCTTTATATCGCCATGACACAGGGGGCAATAGACAGGATGGTAATTCAGGATTATCCCCCTTCTAAAACAAACTGGTATTGTGTGAGACGCTACAACTTATCTGGGGAGCCTGCTCCCTTTGCAGGTGGGCGTGGTTATGATAAAAGTATGTTAATTGTTAGCACCTCCGGTCAAGTAACGGGATTAGCTAACGCTGGCAGCGAGCTTTATGTCAGTGATAGTGCTGCAAACCGCATTCGTGTCTACGATGCCGAAACCCTAGCAGAGTTACGCAGTTGGTCAGTCGATCGCCCCCGGCAGATGGCTGTTGATCGTCAGGGTGACATATGGATTATTCAAGCCAAAGATGCTAGCAATTCTCCCAAGATTCTGAACTTTTCCAAGACAGGAACTTTATTGTCCAAAGAAATTACGGAAGTTGTAGACCCTACAGCCCTAGCTATTGATAATCAAGGCAGACTGCTGGTTGCGGAAAATGGCCCCCGTCAACAAGTGCTGATCTACAACATCACAAGTACACCTGCGTTGGTTGGGACTTTGGGCAGCGAGATGGGGATCTACTCAGAAACACCCGGAGAAGTTGGAGACCTCAAACTCTTAGGTTTGACGGGGGTGGGCACGGACACAAGCGGAAATATTTATGTCAGTCTTGATGGCTTTAATGGGTCAGGAGCGGACTTGAGGAAGTTTAATGCAAGCCCAGCAATGCAGTGGAGATTGCTGGGCTTGCAATTTGTAGATAATGCCGATGCCGATTCTGGGACTGATGGAGTGGACGTGTTTACCAAGCATGAACACTTTGTCATGGACTATAGCAAAAGCAATGGTCACGAATGGAGCTATAAGGGATATACCGTAGATAAGTTTCGCTATCCCGACGATCCGCGACTACATAACGAAGACCATTCGGCGGCATCGGTTTTTATCCGTCGGATTGAGGGAAAACGTTTCTTGTATCTCACGGGGATGTATGCCAAACAGCTCAGCGTCTACCGAATGAAAGGAGAAATTGCAGTTCCTAGCGCCATCTTTGCCAGGGATCATTCTACCTGGCCAATCAATCAGCCAGCTACAGGAAGCTGGTTATGGTGCGACAAGAATGGCGATGGCTCGATTCAAAGCGATGAGTATGAAAGTTTAGGTGCAGCAGATGGTTCGATCTGGGGTTGGGAGGTTGATAGCAAGGGGGACATCTGGCAAACATCCGAGTCGGGCTTCATACGACATTATCGCTATCAAGGATTGGATGCCTATGGCAGTCCAATTTATCTTAGCAGCGCTTCAGAAGTCATACCCATGCCTGCGCCTTTCAACAAGCTGGAAAGAATCAAATATTTTCCTGATACAGATGTCATGTATCTTGGAGGCTATACAGTTGATCGCTCACACACTGGTGATGAATGGGGGATAGTTGGTACAGAGATTGTGCGCTACGACAACTGGACAAAGGATAAAAAACTACGCTGGCGCATAACTCTTCCCTACGATCCAAAAGCCAACCCGATGCTGATTATTAAGGCAATGGATGTGGCAGGGGATAGAGTATTTGCTGTTGATTCTAGAAAGGCTGAAGTATATGTGTATGATGCGGGGACGGGAGCATCTGTAGCCAAATTAAGCCCCGGATCAGAGGTTGGTAAGGAGACTGGCTGGATTGATATTCCCTACGCATTACGAGCTTATCGGAGAGCAAATGGTGAGTATGTAGTGTTTGTAGAAGAAGATGCGAAAGCTAAGGTGATTATGTATCGGCTCGGACAAGCTCGCGAACGTAAGGCTTCATAATTGACCGAGTTATCTTACAACGGCTCAGTCAATAGAGCAGTACCCAAATTCCAACCCAACTCAAGCTTTCAAACTTTCTGTTGTTTCCATCCCGCAGCACTCGCAATACAATTCCACTGTCTTCTCAATCATCAATTCTCGATCAAACACTGAGGAAGCATACTCCGCACATTGTTGACCCATCTGCAAGCGAAAATCCTTGTTCGCAAGCTTTTGGATTGCCTTTGATAAAGCCTCTGCATCATCGAAGGGAACGATATAACCTGTTTTTCCTTCCTCAATCTGATCCAGAGCTCCTGCTGCTGGTGTCCGGATCGGAACTGTCCCGCAGCACATCGCTTCCGCCACCACAAAAGCAAACCCTTCTAAGCGGCTTGGTAGAACAAAAATATCCGATGTCCAATACACTTCTCGCATATCATTTAGATAACCCGCAAAAATAAAAGAATGCGAATCATCTTCACTGACAAAGGCATATTCCTTAATCTCCTGCTCCCGATCCCCAGAACCCGCGAATAAACACTTCAAAACCATTTCGGGAAATTCTTTTCTGATTTGCCTAACTGCGTCGATCAAAACATCATGTCCCTTAATCCAATTGAGTCTTCCTACGAGAGTACATACCAGCTCTTTTTCCTCAAATCCGAACTTCTCCCGTGCTTTTTGTCGCTCTTCAGAACTAGGGAGACGAAAATAGTTTGTATCCATGCCAGCTAATATCTTGCGAACCTTGTTTTTAGGAAATCCCAAATCTTGGATCAAAAATCTTTCAATCTCTGAAGAGTAGGCAATAAAGGCTTTTGGTGCAAACACTCTCAAATATATCTGGTATTTTCTGATTTTAGGTCGCAATACAGATTTGATCCAGGTTGAATTTTCATCTTCGATTAATAAATGAAAGGTAGCAACACACTCTAACCCAGTGAAAATTTTGAGGATACGCGCCAGCAGCAACATCGAGTATCCGTGTGCGTGAAATAGGGAAATTTCGTATTTATTTACTATCTCCTCGATCCGACGAATACTAGCCCAAGTTGGAAGAAAAGGTTTCATATCCTCAAATACAATCCAGTCTTCTGATAAGTCTTTGAGTGCTTGAAAACTATCTTCAGAACCTGCATCGTAATTCACTAGCCCCGTAATCAGGACGACTCTCCACCCGGCTGCTCTCAAACCACGAATCAGAGTCTTACAATGGGACGCAACCCCGTCATTACAATCGACACGCTTTAAGAGGAATCCTACTGTTTTCTGTTTTTCCATTTTCTGTTCTTTACCTCACAAACGGTTGCACTTGACACACAGATTTTTTGAATAGTGACTCATCTAAAGTATTTTTGGGATTTATTAGGAGATGCTTGTTTTCATGTTGGTACAGAAAACCTAACTAATACCAATTAGCTGCCATGCCTAGACCTAGGAATCCCCAGAAAACCATTCCAGAGATTCCAATTATCACGTTTGAACCCGCTAGCATCGGCAGGAACCCAAAAGCAATAGCACGAGTAGCACTGGCAAAGGGAGCAGAGGTAGACGACAAATCGCCTATCTTACCCTTCGTCAAAGCCTTATTTTTTTTCTATTACAATATTGACGGTACTTACAAGAAGTCTTGATAATCTACCTAATTTTGATAAAACGTAATAGTAGATTGTACTCTTAAATCCTTCTCTATAAGAAAATTCTGGAAAGAACTCAGCCCTGAAATTACAATTAATTATATTCACAGATTCTCGGATTTTCGAGAGTATTAATACATCTTCATCAACGCCATCTAAATCCGTGCGTTGATTCACTCGTTTATAGGCTAGATTATATAAATATCTTGGTGAAGAAGGTTCATATAACAGCATAATTTTGCCTTGAGGTTTCAAGACTCTTACCATTTCTTTAAGGGTTTTACTATAGTCATTATTTTCTCCAAAATGATGGAATGCTGCCATTGTAAAAATTCGATCAAACTGATTGTCTTCAAAAGGGATATCTCGACAATTAAAAGCCCATTTTTCATCAATATAACTATTTAATAATTTTTCATAATTCGTACAAAAATTTAGCGCTACAGGTACGAGATCGCTTGCTACTACATAGCTATTGGGGTACTTATTTTTTAATATGACACTTGCCCACCCCTGACCAGCACCCATTTCCAAGATTTTTTCATTTCCAGACAATGCCAAACAAGGTATAAGCTTCTGAAATGTTTTAATAAAATTTGATTTAAAAACTATATCATCAAATAATTCTATACTCGTGTTATCAGAACGTTGTTGATCAGTTTTTTGATATGCTATAAATTCTTTTTTATCGCTTTCTGTAAGGCTCTGCTCATTAAAAGCACAAAAAATTTCTTGATTTTGATGATACTGTAGATTTTTGCGTATAGGAATCATATTTATTTTAGGATAATTACAAGGAGATTTTTATTAGTATACAATATTATGTAAATTATGTAGTAATCAAATTATTAAGCTCATTTTAGTCGAACAATATGTTGATGTGAGTGATACTTATTGGCTGCCATCCCTAGACCTAGAAATCCCCAGAAAACCATGCCAGAGATTCCAATGATTACGTTTGAACCAGCTAGCATCGGCAGGAACCCAAAAGTAATAGCACGGGTAGCGCTGGCAAAGGGATCAGAGGTAGACGACTTAGAGCCTTGGAACAGGCTATACAAGAGCAGGAGCAGCCCACTCACATAGGGAATGCTTCCCAACCAGCCTAAGGTGAGAATCATCTCCAAAACCCCACTGTCAATAGGTGCAAGAGTTCCATTTCCTTTGCCTATATACTCTTTTAGGGCGTCATCGAGCACGGCACCGTAGAGCGCCGTCCTGTCCTGTGCACTCTGATCCTCCTTAACGTTAGTCAAACTTGTTACACGAGCCTGAATGACCTGGGCAAATGGCTCTACTGTGGATAAGGGAACGACTAATATTGCTATGACTAGCAGCAGAGCAATTAATCGCATCTGCACAATTCCTTTTAGAAAACCAATCAGGGCAACCAAAGATACCATCCAGCCCCCCCAAGCTGTGCGTACCGATGTTAATAGAAGAGACAAGATACCAACTACTACACCAGGAATACGTGAAACCCCTTGACCAATGAATAGCAATATAGTGCCCGGTATCATAACCGTTGCAAAATGTAAGGGAGAATTCATCGTACTCCAGACGCGAAGTCCTAGCGGTTCCGGTTTTCCCATGCTGGTATATAGTTTGGTCCCTATAAGCCAGATACGATCCCACTCAGGGGCGACCAAGTATTGATAGATGCCATACGTTGCTGTAACTAGCACACCCCAGAGAAAAGTGCGCTGAATGTTCTGGCGATAGTTAGGATAATCTCGCCAGTTCACAAATAAATGGAAACCGAACAGGATGGGGCTTATCCAGGTCATAACAGAGATTATGGCAGGAACGGGTGAGCCATTAATTAGTCCAATCAGAAAACCATAGAACACACCTATAGCAGATAGGACAAAGGGTAAGCCACCTTGAACATATGCTGTGGGAAGGTTGCGGTAGAAGGTTACAACGGTGATCATTGCCACCAGTGGTGGGGCTAACAACATTGGACTTGGATCAGTAAAGCCGCTCCGAAAATCCGCCACACGGCGGATAAACGGTGTAAGAAAAAACACCCACCAAGTGAAACTTACATAGAAGATGGGATACCGCAGATATAGGAACACGGCAACCGCAAAACAGCCGGCTGGGAACAGTAGGTTCAGGACTTTGCCCAGACCTGCTAGAAGGCATAGGCTGGTAAAAAGGAATAGTCCCTGTATTGCCATCCAAGCTGGCTTCGATTGCCGACCTACGTTAATGTCCTGTTGAGGTGAGCTATTCAGAAGTACCTGCTTGTGATTCATTTAGCATTTCAGGAGAAAATACGAAAATACTTAGTTAAAAAACTATCCATCAGTCCGATCACTACATCCGGTTAGACTTATTTACAGTGTTGCCATGTTCTCCATCCTTGCCAACGTCCCCGTACAGATGCAACCCATTTTTCAGTAGATAAAGAGCCTTGGCTGGGTAGAAATCTAAGCCACTGCACAAACCCAACTGATTCTCGTGTTCCTACTGAAACTGCCCATAGAAGGAAGATTGCACGTTGAAAAGGAGTCAGATGCTCTAGTAGAGCCACTGTTTCATTGTGTACTATGTTAGCTGTTGCTAGGGGATTAAACGTATTTCTTTGATCCTCGTCAAATCGCTTTCCAGGATAATGATCAACAGCGATCGCTGGGTCATAAATCAGCTTCCAACCTGCTTTTTTAAGAGCTAGACAAAATTCGATTTCAAAATGAATTTGGGAGCTACTACCTTGCATCCGCCGATCAAAATGCCTGTTAGTAATAGCTGCCCTTCTAAAACTCATGTTTACGCCTTTTAGTACATCGACCTCACGAGCTTCGCCAATACCCAGATGATGATTGCCGATGACCCGTCCAAACCACTGAACCCGACCTACCACTTCTTGGGGTTTTGCACTGAACAACTCAGTACCAAAATACACCCAGTCACGACCACCTAAACCACCCAAACAGTCATCGGCTAGAAAATGGCTTTCGATCCGCTCTAACCAATCAGGGTGAGGGGCAGCATCGTCATCAGTAAATGAGATAATCTCTCCAGAGGCAATATCCAGTCCTACATTCATGGCAGCGATCGCTCCAGGCTTGCTGACCGTAGCAGTCTGTAAGGGCAAGCTTTCTGCGTTAAACTGTTCCAGGAATGCCCAGGTTTCCACATCCGTATCACGAACTATGACCAGTAACTCATCGAGCGGGCGAGTTTGTTTCTTTAACGCCTCTAAGCAGCGTTCCAGATCTTTTGGACGCCGGTAAGTAGGTACAATTAGGGTCATTTTCACGACTTGCTTATTTCCTCAAATAGGTCAACGTAGCTTTTTGCTTTATTAGACCAGCGATGCTGTTCTGCGATCGTTCGACTTGCCTGCCCCATTTTATGTCGCAGCTCTCGCTCGTTAGCCAATCGGTTTAGAGCTTCTGCCAAAGCTTGTGTATCGTCCGAGTCAGGCAATACGACTCCACACTCTGGCGTGATAACTTCAGCGGCACCCGTCGTAGCCGCCGTAACAACAGGTAGTCCCGTTGCCATCGCTTCAAGCACCACTAAACCAAATGGCTCATAACGGGAAGGAAAGACTAGAAAATCTGTTGCCTTCATCAATTCTGGGACATCCTGCCGGAATCCCAGAAAATGCACTCGGTTTTCCAAGTTTAGCGACTCTGCTAGCTGAGGATAAGGGCTACCTGCCGTTGCACCTACAACTAACAGGTGTAACTCCGGAACTTGCACTAAGGCATGTAGCACCGTATCCAAGTTTTTCCGAGGTGTGCGGATATCCCCAGCAAACAGTGCTAGGGGTACGTTCTCCGGCAGACCCAGTTTTTGGCGGTCTACAGTACCCGGAGCAAACTCTTGCAAGTCAACGCCATTTAAGATGACCCGAATGCACTCCGGTGGAACGCCGATTCCGATTAATTCCTTAGCGACTTTCTTAGAAACGGCTACTACGACTTTCGCCTGACCAAAAGCTTTCTTTTCCCAACGAGCATTCAAAGCGGTGTAGAACCACTGGTAAGTGCTACGCAAGCTGCGGCGCTGTTGTGAGGAATTGACTGGCGATCGCGTACTATCTGGGTGGGAGAATCGCAACCAGGAACTATGGACAAAATGTACTGCATTGACATCTCCCTTAGCCCAAGTAATTGCACCGTTGACTTTTATTAGGTCAAATTCCCTTTGGTGCTTAAGCAACCACAAGCCACTTTGCACCGAGAAAGCCATTTCGCGGAAAAGGTCTATTGGATACCTTTGAACGGGTATCAAAATCCAATTAACCTGGCTGTGCTGTTGCAGTTCCGGAGCTACGCTACTTGCCAGCAATGTAACGTGATGACCGCGACGAATCGCTTCCCAAGCGACTTCGTAGTTCACCCGACCCTGACCATTGCCTTTCATGACTGTGTGCGTAACAATGCAAAGCTTCATCTAGAACCTCTTTTTTGGCACAACGCTTCTTCATAGAAAGCCAGGTTATCGCGGGCGATACGCTCCCAGCTGAAGTGTTGTGCCGTAGCGTAGGCATTACGGCGTAGCTGCTCAAGGTAGGGGCGGTCTGTAACCAGGCGTTCCAAAGCCTGCTGAATCGCCTGACTGTCGCGGGACGGGACTAAAATGCCATTACGCCCATCACTCACGATCTCCATTGGCCCTGGTGTTGTTGTCGTTACAGGCGCTAGACCGCAAGCCATAGTTTCAATGAGAACCAAGCCAAACCCGTCCGAGAGGGTGGGAAAGAGCTTAATGTGATGTCCGCGCAGGAGGCTGGGTAGTGTTTCATGACTGTAGCGGGGAATAACTCGGATACGATCGCGTACAGCAGGCTCAAAATCTGCATGGACTTCTACTTCTGAGCAACCCGTTCCTAAAAAACTTACCTTCACCTGGGGATAGCGAGCGAGAATGGCATTCAATGCAACTGCACCGTACTCAATGCCCTTGCGAGCGATATAATTCCCTACTTGAGCAATGTAGATCGCTGAATCTTCTGCCTCTGGCATCGGCTCGAAGGGTAGATTTAGAAATTCTTCTGGAATCCCATTAGCAACGACGCGCCTCCGTTCTGGATTGACACCTAATTTTTCAACGACATACTCTGCATCGTAGTGATTGAGCAGTACAACCAGGTCGGCATAGCGCATGGAAGTCGCGACTTCCCAAAGCCGGAAGCCTCCATGATACAGCGGATACTTCCAACTCAAGTGCAAGTTGCCCCGACGAGCCTCCTCTAAGTTTTCCAGGTGCGTACTATGCTCAAGGCCGTGGCTGCGCGTCACTAGAAGGGGGGAGTTTTCTCTGGAGATTTGGCGCATTTTCGCCCATATCCAAGCATCTCCGGAGGACGCATCAACAACACCGACGGCTTGCTTGTTTACAAGAGCCGAGATATGACTGGCTACAAAGCCAGGAAACATCATCGACTCTACCAGTCCTGGTAACTTATGTGGAAGGTTATCGAAAGAATAGTATTCTACTTGGTGTCCTAGCTTTTGATATGCCTGACCAAGTTGCAACGTTGCACCAGGAGCGCCTGCATTAGGATCTAGATCGTGATGAATGGTGAGCAGGATTTTCATGACAGTAGCTTAAATTGCGATGGTTCAGCAGGGTCTACAGGATTCCACCAACAGAATTCAAAAAGCTTTAGCTCACTTGACTGACTTCGCTCTGCATTTGGTGATATTTCCAGAGGTGAGTGCGTTGTTCGAGTAATTCTTGATAGCCTCCCTGTTCAACAATGCAACCTTGCTCAAGTACAACTACTTTATCGGCTCGGACAATTGTCGATAGACGATGAGCGATCGCAATTACGGTACGTCCCGTCGAAAGCTTTTCTAATGACTCCTGAATCAATCGCTCAGATACGGAATCTAAAGCACTAGTTGCTTCGTCCAGAATTAAGATTTCAGGGTCACGTAACAACGCACGAGCGATCGCAATCCGTTGACGTTGACCTCCCGACAGTCGCACTCCCCGATCTCCGAGTTGAGTCTCAAAACCCTCAGGCATATCTTGAATAAATTCCAGGGCATTGGCTAGTTGAGCCGCCCTTTCAATTGCCGCTGGAGTTGCACCTTCTGTTCCGTAAGCGATATTGTTCCGGACAGAAGTATTGAAAATGAATGTATCTTGACTTACTACAGCCAGCTTGTGTCGCAGCGAGTTAATCTCTATCTGCCGCAGATCAACACCATCGATCAGAACTTGACCAGTCGTTGGGTCGTAGAATCTGGCAACCAGGTCAGCCAGAGTTGTTTTGCCAGCACCGGAAGCCCCCACCAGTGCCGTCATCTGTCCTCGCTCGATCGTCAATGTAATGTTATTTAGCACTAGCTTACTGTCACCGTAGCCGAAATCTACCGATCTAAAATCAATAGAGCGCTTTAAACCTAGAAACTTAATATCCCCATTTTTAAAGTATTGTTTATTATCAGTTCTCAAAAGCTCTTTGATATTCTCCGTTGAGCCTTGCAGGGTACTAAGAACTGCTCTTGTACCATTGATATCTTGCATAATGGGTACAACGCGAAACAAAACAAAGAAAAATGTTAATAGTGAAGCTACATTTAGCGCACTATTAGTCAAAGCACCAGTGAAAGCAACAATAATCATCCCCACCAAAATTGTTGTCGCTAGTCCTTCTGCAAGAGGTTTTACCAGTGTCCAAGCAAGGGCAAGTTTAGTCGTAGATTGAATGACATCAGAACTTGCTTTGTAGTACCGCTGACGCTCGAAATCTTGAGTGCCAAAAGCTTGAACCGTGCGAATTCCATTAATGAATTCGATTGCTGTAGAGGTCAAATGACCGCTAGCAGCAGAAACCGCAAAACTTTTTTCTCGTGCTCTCGCAATTAACGTTGATAAACCCACTGCCATCAGGCTAAACAGCAACAGTGAAACAACTGTAAGCTGCCACGACAGCAAAAGCATTGAAAGCAGATAAGTGATGATGGTCAGGCTACGACTAATTAAGAAAGCAGCTCCCCCGAAGGCTTGTTTAATTTTTTCAACCTCAGTCGTGAGCGTGTTAATAAGTTCACCAGCTTTGGTCTTCGAGAAGAAACTTAAGCTCACAGCCTGAAGTTGTTCAAAAATCTGCTTGCGGAGCCGATCTAGCAGATAGAGTTGAGAAATCTCGGTATAAAGGTTTGCTAAGTAATTAAAGACTGAACGAATCCATGTACTTAGGAAAATCAGAGCCGATACGCGGTAGAGCCGACTAGTTGCAGATGTATTTACTCCTAAAATCCAAATGTCAAACCAGCTAATTCCTGTCTGAAGCGGTTTTGCATTGGGATTGGTCAAGCTTTGTAAGAAGGAAAGCAAGAAACCAATACTTACTCCTTCAAACGTTGCAGCTAGAATCGAGAACACTAAAGCCAAGATCGCAACCCTACGAAAGTGTTTAAACTCTCGCAAAACCATATAGTTTTTCTGCCAGAACTTCGTACCATTCAGTAGGTTGGAAATTGGCACAGCCAAATTAAATATCATGTCAATTTCACGAATAATTGCTGAATTAGCAGTAGGGTAAAACGATTATTGTCAGGTACTCAGTGGTTGACTTTATAAAGCAGCTCGTAGGTACTTTTCCTAAAAGAGTAAAAGTCATCAATGGTTTTGTTCGTCATCAATATAGGCTTGTATTTTTTTTGCCAGTAATTTTACGTGCGGTTCTTCTGTTATACTCACATGATCACCACGAGTAGTCAGAATCTTTAGATTAGGAAGAGTATGCGGTGTCCAACCTGCCCGTTTAAACAGGAATAGAGTAAATTCAGCGGGAATGATCTGGATAAATCGACCTAAAGGAACTGGATCCTTCCTATTGGGAATGCTGCAAATAAGAACAACCTTGCCAGGGTAGGGTTGGGGTTGATAGGGATGGGCTAATACAGCTTTGTCTTCTTGATTTTTTGGGGATTTCGAGAATCTTTCCCAAATCAGACGTTTGATATTTGTCTGAATGTACCTCAGCTTACCAGCAAAATTAAGCGAACTAAGATGGATCCAATGATCGGTTATAAAAACATCAAGCCTATCAAATAATTGATAGATAGGATTAAATCCATAGCGTTCCAATAACAAAACAAGGTCAACCTGTTTCCCCTTTGCCAAAAGTTGTTGGGCAATTTCATAAGCAACGAGGCCTCCAAAGCAATAGCCACCGAGCAAATAAGGCGGTTCGGGTTGTACTAATAAGATATCCCTGACATGATGAGCAGCGATCGCTTTGATTTGGCTTTCATTGTTTCCCGTAACCCAAAGACCAGTTTCTAGAAGGTAAACAGGTTGATTTTCATCAAGATTTTTAGTAAGTGGAAAAACTTCATCATAGGCATTGGCACAGATGAATAAAGGCGGCTTAGTTCCCTGCTCTCGAACAGCTACCATTAAGGAATCCGGACTGACTTGTTTTCCTGGACGGCCTGCCACAATTGCTAGCAACTGCTGATATTCTTCTGCGGTCAAACCCGTAGGAATCTGTAGAGATGAGGTTCCCAACGATTCAGAATTCTCCAAACAACGAGCCATCTGTTCGATCGTGGCTAACTGAAAAAGAGTTGCCACAGGGATTTTTTGTTTCAAGCTTTTTTCTATTTCATACAATAAACGTATCGTCAGTAATGAGTTTCCTCCTAACTCAAAGAAGTTATCTTTAACCCCAATGGGTGTCACGTTCAGCACCTGTTCCCAAATAAATACCAGTTGTCTTTCCAGTTCAGTCCGGGGGCTAACAAAAGACTTGTCATCTATGCAGTGAGCCAAATGTGGATTGGGCAGAGCTCGGCGATCGAGTTTGCCATTGGGTGTCAGGGGTAGGGCTTCTAACTGCACAAAAGCTGAGGGAATCATATATAGAGGCAGCCTTTGCTGCAAAAACTGGCGCAACTTGCCAGGGGAAACTTCATCGGTTCCTTCACTTACCACATAGGCAACCAGACGCTTATCTCCTGGTTCATCTTCTCGAATAATCACCACACATTGCTTCACAAACAGATGCTGGGTGAGCGCTGCTTCAATTTCAGCCAATTCAATCCGGAAGCCCCGAATTTTGACCTGGTTGTCACGCCGTCCCAGCAAAATCAAATTGCCATCCGGCCTGTAGCTTACCATGTCTCCCGTTCTATACAGACGGGCACCTGGTTCAGAACTAAAGGGATGGGGAATGAATCGTTCCTGAGTTAAGTCCGGTCGCTTAAGATAACCTCTTGCCAATCCAGCCCCACCTATATATAGTTCTCCTGGTACACCAATAGGTACAGGCTGCATATTGTCATCTAGCAGATAAACTTTGTTGTTAGCAAAGGGACGACCTATGGGAGTGAGTCTGTCAAAAGATAAATCCACTATTTCTGTTTCAAAATAGGTGGTGTCAATGGTGGCTTCGCTGACTCCATAAGAGTTAATCAGTCTGGTTTTATCACCACAAAGACTGCGAATATGCTGATACTCGCTCAGATACCAACTGTCAGAACCAACAACTAGCAACTTCATAAATCCTAGATTCTGGTTGGTTGGTTCCAGATATTGAATTAAGTTTCTGAGAACGGCGGGTACAAACTCAGCACAGTCAATTTTTTGCTGCTGCATGAGTGTGTAAAGCTGTTTAGGATCGAGAAGGAAGTCTCTGGGACAGATCACAAGTTTCCCCCCAGAACAAAGACTGCGGACAAAATCTCCAGAAAAGACATCAAAGGAGAAACTGGCCATTTGCAAATGGCTGGAAGTTCGAGAACTGAGGTGATAAGAGTCTTCCCAAGCTAGGTAAGCATTAATCAAACTACGATGTTCGATCATTGTTCCCTTGGGTTTACCTGTTGAACCAGAGGTGTAGATAATGTAGGCGAGGTTGTGGGGTTGGGTTTGATGATTGGGGTTTTCTGAACTTTGTTGAGCAAATATAGACTCGTCTGTGTCTAAACAAATGACTTGGGCTTGATGATGGGGTAGAGTTTCTACCAGTGTAGATTTGGTGAGGATGACTGGAACTTGAGCATCACTGAGCATGAATTCTAAACGCTCAGGCGGATAAGCTGGGTCTAGAGGTAGATAAGCTCCACCAGCTTTGATAATTGCTAAAATACCAACTATCATCTCTAGGCAACGTTCTACACAGATTCCCACTCTTACTTCGGGTTGGACACCCAAGGAACGCAAATAATGGGCTATTTGATTAGCTTTGGTATTTAATTCTTGATATGTTAATTTTTGGTTTTCCCAAACTACAGCTATAGCTTCAGGTGTACGCTGTACTTGCTGTTCAATTAGTTGGTGAATGCAGTGGTATTGGGGATATTTAACGGTGGTATTGTTCCACTCGACCAGCAGTTGATGTTGCTCTGCCGCCGTCAAAATTCTCTGGGTGGCAATAGTCTGTTCTGGGTCGGCAACGATGCTTTCCAAAAGGCTCTGAAAATGATTCAGCATTCGTCGCGGAGTTTCCTGGTCAAACAAATCGGTGTTGTATTGCAGCTCAGCTATCAGATGCTCACCGCGTTGCTCCATAGATAGCGAGAGGTCGAACTCAGCCGTACTGTTATCAAGCCACACAGGTTGGTCTACTTGCAGTGTAGGCAGCGTTACAGCTTCCGCCCAAGCATTTTGAAGAACAAACAATACTTGAAACAGTGGAGTAGATTCCAGATTACGCTCAGGCTTAAGCTCCTTTACGAGCAACTCGAACGGAAGTTCCTGATGCGCGTAAGCTCCCATGCATTGCTCACGCGTACGCTGTAGAAGCGTAAGAAACGACGGATTACCCGAAAGATCCCCTCGAAATACGAGGGTGTTGAGAAAGCATCCGAGCAACCCTTCCACTTCTGTGCGACTGCGCCCCGCTATAGGTGAACCGATTGCAATATCGGTTTCGCTGGTGTAGCGATGCAAGAGAATCTGGAAAGCTGTCAGTAGCGTCATGAAAGGAGTCACGCCTTCGCGTCGGCTCAACTGTCCAAGTGCGAGTGACAACGCCACAGGTAGTTCGTGGACTACCTTCGCGCCGCGATAGTCTTTCCAAGCAGGCCGACATCGATCCGTGGGCAAATCCAGGCGCTCCGGTACACCTTGAAGCTGGTTTCGCCAATAACCAAGCTGCTTTTCCAACTCCTCACCTTGTAGCCACTCGCGCTGCCATACGGCATAGTCAGCATATTGTATCGGCAGTTCGGGTAATGGTGACGGCTGCCCTTCCGAGAAAGCGCGATAAAGTGTCCACAGCTCATCCATGAATACGCCTAGCGACCAGCCGTCGGAGGTGATGTGGTGACGATTAAGGAAGAAAATGTGATCGCTCTCGGTCAGCCGAAAAAGTTTGATCCGCAGCATCAAATCCTGCGTCAGATCGAACGGCAGCCGAGCCTCCTCGTCGCACATACGGATCGCTTCGCTTTCGCGCAACGTTTCGGGCAGATTGGTCAAATCCACCAACGGAATTTCCAGCGGGGCAAATGGCTCGATTACCTGCGCGGGCTGGCCATCAAAGGTGCGGAAACGGGTGCGCAGCACATCGTGACGGCGAACAATTTCGTTTACGCTGCTTTCCAGCACAGGCACGTTGAGCTCGCCCCTGAGTCGCACCCGAATCGGGATCGTGTGAACCGCGCTGCCGGGATCAAATTGATCCAGAAACCAAAATCGCTCTTGGGCAAACGAAAGCGGAATAGGTCCGTGATGTGCCCTGGGTTGAATGATTCTGTATGAGCTGCTTCCAGCTTTCTCCTTCAGTAACTTCTGCAGAAGCGCTTGCTTGGTGGGGGATAGCGCGGTTACTCGTTTGTTTAAATCATCCATGTTCACTTCCTCCCGCCGAATAGGGCTTGCTCAAGAACTTTGAAAAAGCAATCTACGTCCTGAAAACCTATCTGCCTCAGCCAGGCGCACTGAGTATCGACTGGTGCCAGGATGTTCTCCTTTCTAGCAGGGCTCGAATAAAAGCCCTCAGCCACTTCCTCACGGGGCTTGCCCGGATCGATGCGGCGATAAAAGTCGTGGAGGTGATCGATAAAGAACTCGTGGTAAATATCGGCGACTGAAGCAGTCGCCGATGCCACTTGCTCGAGGTTGAGGAAAATTCCTCCCGATGTAATGAGGTCGTAAATCTCGTGGTAGAGCTGCTTCTTTCTCGGATCGGTTTGGTGGTGGATTGAAAGACCTGAAACAACCAAATCGAAAGAACTGTGATCGCCAAGCTGGGCTGTCCATTCAGGATTCGTGAAGTCCGCTTTGATGATGGTCGCCCGATTTGTTGCGCCCTGTTTTTCGCGCACTGCGTCAAGCATCGGTTCCGAGAAATCTACGAAATAAACATGACAGTCCGGGAAATGCTCATGCAGAGTGCGCCCCAAAAACCCGTCCCCGCATCCTAAATCGAGAGCTGTTCTTGGGTTAGGGCACCATTGGCGGATAATCTTCAGCATGACGTCAACTTCGAGACTCGTGCCTGGAATTGCGCTGCGCACATCGAGATAAGCCTTGCTCACCCCTTCCATTTGCCACTGGCTGATCTTTCGTTCCTTTCCCTCACCCTTTTCATCCAGCATCGCCAGGAGACGTTCCGCTTCATCGTCCCCCATCGCCTCAATCTCGGCAAGGAACTGGCTTTCGGCGTTATCGAAAGAGGGTACTTCGAGGTATTTTTCCACGGCGGCTGCCTGCTCAGCGATCGTCTCGAAGGTGAACAAAGATTGAAGTGGTAACACCCTATTGAGCGCGTTCTGGAGACGCGAAGCGACTTGCATTGCGCGAAGCGAGTTGCCACCTAGATCGAGAAAACGATCCTGCAACCCAATACCAGGCACACTGAGCACTTCCTCCCATATCTGCGTAATCGTTTTTTCAATCGTGCTGCTCGGAGCCACAAACGGCATATCAGACTGCCGGACATGAAGCGAGGGAGCGGGCAGAGCTAGTTGATCCACCTTACCACTGGGTGTCAGTGGGAATCGATCAAGCATGACAAATGCCGCAGGAATCATGTACTCGGGAAGACGTTGGCGCAGAGAGTTGCGTAAAGTGGTACTGGAGGGGCGGGTGCCCGGTGAAGGAATGACATAGCCGATTAACTGGTTGTATCCGTCTACATCTTTGCCAGCCACCACTACAGCCTGTTGGACGGCTGGGTCTTGCCCCAGAACTGCCTCGATTTCTGCCGGCTCAATTCGGATTCCGCGAATCTTGACCTGCCGATCTTTTCGCCCCATATGCTCCAAACACCCGTCAGATCGCATTCTCCCGAGATCCCCGGTGCGAAATACACGCTCCCCATTACCGTTGGGAACTGGTACAAATGCTTCACTAGTCAGCTTGGGCTCCTGCCAATATTCCACGGCCAGGTAACGGCTCTTCACCACAATTTCACCGACCTCATTAAACCCCACTTCGTGACCCATCTCGTCTATCAGGGAGACATCCTTGTCTTCAACTGGGTAACCCACTGGTACAACGGCCTCTATCAATGGAGTATCTTTGGAGATGAAGTTCTGGCGATAGGTTGAAACTTCAGTTGATCCAAGATTGTGAAGCAGGGTGCAATCGTCGCTGAAGTGTTTCTTAAAGAGCATTACATCTTGTGTAATGACCGGCTCGCCACCCAGATGAATGAGCCGCAGCTTGGGAAATTGAGCGGTATCCGTCAGCCTCTTGGCCCAATGGCGGTAAAGTGTTGGCACTGACTGGTAGATTGTTATACCTTCTGCACTTAACCAATGCACAAGTTCTTCCCAACCCTCGCTGCGCAGATTAAACATACATAAAGTCGCACCGTTCAGCAGTGCACGCCAGATGGACGTCATGCCCGCTATGCGACCGTAGGAAGCTACAAGGGAAATCCGATCTTCGGAACTAATACGAAGCGAATTAGTGTGTTGGCGAATGGCATGAAGAACATTTCGGTGGTTATGAAGAACTCCTTTGGGCTGACCTGTCGAGCCTGAGGTGTACAGCACATAGGCTGGGGTATCGGCAGTTGCCAATTCTCCTACGGTGCTACTCGATAGCTGAGAATCCAATTTATCTACGTTAACGACAAGTGCTGCAGGGCTAGCCAGATTCTGGGCGATCGCCAGATTCTTTGTATCGGTCAGCACATGGCTTGCTCCGGACCTTTCAAGAATGGCTCTATTGTGAGTTACAGGAGAAGTTGGATCGAGCGGAAGGAAGAACTTGCCGGCCTTTAATACACCCAGAATAGCCGCGACCATTTGCACAGTCGGTTCAAAGAGCAGAGCAATGGGTTCTTGGTGCGTACCACATTTTGCAATGAGGGCGTGAGCAACTCGGTTTGAGAAAGAATCAAGCTCCTTGTAGGTAATCTGATCTGCCGTCGTGCGAACAGCGATGTGATTCGGGAACAGGTTCACTTGTTGTGCGAAGCGAGAAAAGATAGCCTGCTCGATGTCCTTTCTTGAGAATTCAACGAAAGAATTAGGTGACTTGATGACTGAGTTCGTTACCATGGCGTGGAGACCTCTAACTCGTTAGCAATAGACTTCAAAGACTCGGTTGTTGTCCAATCCAGGAGTATTCCTTCTCTGAGCTGTTCTGCATAGTTGCGCCAGCGTGATTCTCCAGGTATCAGGATTTCTGTTACACCCGTCTGAAGCCTGGATTTCCTAACTTCTGCAACCAGTGTTTCCATCCGCCGAAGATATTCGCTCAGAGGCAGGAGCCTGGAGATATCAATGACAAAGAAGAAATGACCGATCCGCGAAGGGCTCTGGTTCTTTTCATGCATTGTCGGAATTTGAAAGGAGATGAGTGAGTTCGTCAGCACGCCAGTCAGTATCTCGACGAGCAGGCTGAGACAATATCCTCTCGCACCACCGAATGGTAGGAGCGTTGCACGCTGAGCCTGTTGTGGGTCTGTGATAGGATTACCATGTTCGTCGATGGCAACACCTTCAGGGATTGGTTGGGCTGCCTCGCTGGCTTTGCGAATCACCGAACCAGCCATTGCCCCCGTGGAGAAATCGATCAGGACTGACTCTCCATTCTCCAAGGGGGCACCGAAGCAGACAGGGTTGGTTCCAAAAATCGGGGTCAGTCCGCCGTGGGCGGCAACACGACGTGTCGCGTTCGTAAAGGCGAAGCCGATCATGCCTGCCTGCGCGGCAAGTTCGACATAGTAGGCACTGGCACCAAAATGATTACTGTTGCGAACCGCCACCAAACCTGTTCCGTTACCTTGAGCCAATTCGATTGCCTTCTTCATGGCTATATGGCCTACGTAATGACCGAAGCCATCGTGACCATCTACCACCCCCATCCCTTCTGCCTTCTGGATGAATTCGGGAACGCACGGTGAGCGAACTAAACCGCTGCGCAACCGTGGCAGGAGGACTGTCAGACGCCAGACTCCTTGCGTGAAGCGACCTACGAGATCTGCCCAGATAAGGTTATCTGCGATCACAACTGCCTCTGTAGCGTCCGTACCTGCTGCCATAAGCAATTCTGCTGCCAGCTTCCGCAATTGCTTGTGATCGATTCTTGTTTTTGTCATAGAACACTTGTTGGCTTGTCTTGCAGACTCGAAGCAAATATTTTTTTGTCTATTCGCAATGGAGTTGATTCAATATGTCGTCAACCCACGCATTTGAAAATTCTCCACGCCTCACGTTTTGCTCGTAGACGTCCTTAGCTTCCTTTTGCTTTTCCAAACGAACAAGCAACTCCTCCAAAAACTCCTGCGGCACCACGACTAGACCATTCGCATCTCCACAAATGACGTCGCCAGGACGAACCACGATGCCACCGCAGCAAACAGGGAAATTGATCTCACCCGGCCCCCGATGAAGTGGCCCAATCGGGGTGACGCCACGAGCAAATACTGGCATTTCAACGTCTTTGATGCCGTCGACGTCTCGCATGAGTCCATCGATCACAAACCCCACAATGCCTCGGTGCTTAGCCTTCGTGGAAATGAGATCGCCCAGCACACCGTTAAGAAACGAGCCACCAGCATCTACGACGATCACGTCACCAGGTGCAGCAATGTCAAGTGCTTTGTGAACCATCAAATTGTCGCCTGGAAACACTTTCACTGTGCATGCGGGCGCAAAAATCTTCGCCTCATTGACTACATTCTTGATTCCCGGATCCATGGTGTAGAGGCGGTTCATAAAATCGGAAATGTCGGGCGTTGGATAGTCGGCAAGGCGTAAGACAGACTCATCCGACGGTCTCGCAACCTTACGGTTGATGCGAAAGCCAGGTCCAGGATGAATCTCGCTTGATTTGGGTTTATGGACGACGGGCTTGGAGGTATGCATTTGAATATCGTTACCGGAGTTTAGACTTAATTCCATGAGACACCTCTTTAGAACCTATTAAAGTTAAAAAAACAAAGTTGACTATCCAATCTGACTGGCAGCTTCACATCTCGACCTCCTAATTAAGTCTCAAAATTCTCTACCATGTCTTCGACATTCAAAAAGCTTTAGCTCACTTGGTCTGCTGAACTCTGCCTCTGATGATATTTCCAGAGGTGTTCGCGCTGTTGTAGTAACTCTTGATACCCTCCCTGTTCAACAATGCGGCCTTGCTCAAGCACAACCACCTTATCTGCTCGGACAAGTGTCGATAGACGATGGGCGATCGCATAAGATAAATCCAGGCCCGTAACGCTGCGCTCCCCCACCCAAAATTGCCCAACGGAAGCCATCAATCACGCCTACCATCGGGTTCACCGAGTAGAGGAATCGCCACTTTTCGGGAACAACGCTGCTACTAAAGCCAACAGGCGAAACATATAAGCCAAACTGAATAATGAACGGCACGATGAAGCGAAAATCTGGGTACTGGACATTCAGTGAAGCTAACCACAACCCTGGTTCCAATGCGGCGGCAAACGCAATCAGGATAAAAAGCGGTAGTGTCAGGATTCGCCAACTAGGCACAAAGTTATACCAAGCCATCAACCCCAGCAAAATTATGCCGGAAATCATAAAATCGACGACGCTAACGACCACAGCACTAGTGGGTACGATCAACCGAGGAAAGTAAACCTTAGAGATTAAGTTGGCATTGCTAATTAAACTGTTACTGCATTCAGAAAGAGAATTGGCAAAAAACTGCCAGGGGAGCATGGCAGCAAATACCAAAATTGGATAGGGAACGCCTTCAGAGGGTAATTTCGCCAGCGTGCCAAACACCACCGTGAACACTATCATCGTTAGAAACGGTCGAATCAGCGCCCAAGCGATGCCGATCGCAGTCTGTTTGTAACGCACAAGAATGTCACGCCAAGCCAGAAAGTAGAACAACTCGCGATAGCGCCACAGATCTTTCCAATATTGGCGTTCTGCGCGACCTGCTTCTATGACTAATTCAGGGTGATGTTGATTCACAATAATGGCTCAGATAGATGCGGTAACTGGTATCTTGCTCGATCCCTACTGGGCGTACAGCATGAGTAAAACCTCTTACTAGTTCAGAGGAGTACAGTAGAAGCTTGGATTTAGAACCCCTCGATCCCCCCTGCTCCACTCCTACCAACTGGTGAGTTATTTCTGTTATACTGAACTAGTAAGCGCCACAACCGGATAGAACTTTGGGAATAGTTGCCACTAAAAGCTTCAGATCCTGCCGAAGAGTCCAATTACTCAGGTAGTCCAGATCCCAACGGTTAACCGCTTCAATATCCAGCAGGTTCGCCCTAGGCTGTACATGCCAGAGTCCGGTGATTCCGGGGCGTGCATTCAACCGTCGTTGACCATCCGGGCTAAGCCTCACGGCATCGTACAGCGCCCAAGGACGCGGTCCCACCAAACTCATCTCACCCCGGAGTACATTAATTAACTGCGGCAGTTCGTCCAAGCTATACTTGCGCATCCAGCGCCCTAAGGGGGTAACGCGGGGATCATCTTCAAGCTTGTGCAATCCCGGCAGATCACCCATCACTTGATGGTGGAACTGTTCTGCATTCACTACCATAGTGCGGAACTTGATGATGCGGAACAATCTGCCTCGTTTGCCAATGCGCCACTGCTGGAAGAAGATGGAGCCTGGAGAGTCAATGCGGATCAGCAAGGCTAATGCCAAGAGGACTGGACTTAGAATGACTAGCAATAGGGCGGCAACACCCCAGTCTAAGATGCGCTTTATATACCATGTAAGTGGACGGAGCTTTCTAGGCAATTCAGTATTAGAGGGGATCGAGAGAAAGACTTGCTTACCTGCTTGTTCGCAAGCATCAGCCCAGCGTTGAAGCCTTGTCTGACCTAAAGCTGGGTCTATACGAACTAGTCTTACAGGGGAGCGGTTCAAGCATCTGACTAACCCCTCCTTATTTTTCAGAACAGATAGCTCGGGTTGTTTAACACTTTGAGAAGGCTTCACCAGTAGCTGAGCCTGTCGCCACTGTAGCGTATATGGAGGCGAACTGCGAGTCGCCTGCTGATCAAGTCTGACCGAGAACTCGTTAAGTGGGGAAGCTGTCAAAACTCTTGTCTCTCGCGAACTTGTTATAGCGTTCATTGAATCGATATCTCTCCTGACTTCGGACAACATAAACTTGTTAAAAACTGATCAATTACTTTGATGCCTACTCAACTCAGTAGACTAGGTTTACTTAGGTCAGCCCCTAATGACGAAGGATTTTTAATCTCAGGGTACCTAATCCTTGAAAAAATTATATTCCGGCTATAGTAAATTCAACCACATGGGGGTTGACACATGTCAACCCTTTTGCTTAACTTGCAATAACCCTCAAGGCGCTTGGTTAAGTTGAGACAAAAGATAGTTAAGTTGATATATAAAATAGATGCCAGCCTCCGTCCCTAAAATTAACTCACTTTAGGCAGCAAAAAATAGAAAGCAGAACACAATTGCCCTTAACATAGATAGCGCCTACCTCAAATACATCAGCCATTAGTCTGATGTTTTTTTTAAGTTGAGTTTCAGCCTTTGGATGACTTGACACGCTAACGATGTCATGCGTATTCTTATGAGCGTTGTGTGTTCCGCGACTTAGGGGCTTAAGCGAGGATTACGAAGTTGCCATAATCTTTAGTCATGCTGACAAAATAACTATGCTCATTTTCGAGAGCGTAAGCGTCTGTCTTTTTGTTCGGCAAGCTGCTTGGTAGCACCCAGCAGCTATTATCTTTATCCTGGTATTCTCTTCTATTCAGGCTTTTTCCATGAAAGCAGAGGAGAATGTTTCAGGGATTTATTTTCCTTACTTATCAATCTTCTTTGAGATGTCTGAAATCTGCCTGTAATTTTTTTCGATTATAGCAATGCCCTATTTAGAACTTTATTATAGAGGAAACGTCTTCAAAAGCTTGCTCCATCGCATCGCTTAAACACATATTAATAAGAGTGTTGTATAACAAATTTTCCAAAGACTGAAAGGCTGATTATTACATGGTCTTAAACCTATCAATGAACCTCTTTTCATTAACGAATTGATTCTCAGATGCGCTGTAGGCAAGCGCATAATACTAGGAGTGCATAAGAGAGTATGAAAATTGCTTTGGTTCATGATTACTTAACTCAGCGGGGTGGAGCAGAGCGTGTATTTGAATTGTTCTGTAAACGCTACCCCGGTGCTGATATCTTTACATCTTTATATGACTCTGAACACACGATTGATTTGGGGAATCGACAGGTTCACACTACCATCCTCCAAAATATTCCGAAATCGAGCAGACATTTCAGACTGCTGGCTCCATTCTATTTTCCAGCTTTTAGAGCTTTGGATTTGCAAGATTACGATCTAATTATCAGTAGTAGCAGTAGTTTTGCTAAGTGCGTCCGCAAAAGACCCGGAGCAATCCATATTTGTTTCTGCCACAATGTTACCCGTTTCCTGTGGGATACAAAAACCTATCTGAGAGAGTATGCTAAATTTAAAAAAATGTCCCCCGTTCTAGAAATCATTTTTAAATATTTGAGGAAAGTAGATTTATACTATTCTCAAGAGCCTGATTACTATATTGCTAATTCCAGTATCGTAGCTCGCCGTATTCAAAAAATATATCGGAAACCAGCTTCTGTAATTAACTATCCTATTGACAGTAATCAATTTATTTTTTCTGAAAAAAAAGATGATTTTTATTTAGTCTCAGCCCGTTTAATGAGCTATAAACGGGTTGATGTAATCATTGAAGCATTCAATTGGTTAGGATGGCCATTACGAATAGCCGGAACTGGCCCAGAGCGAGGGCGACTAGAGTCTAAAGCCTTAAAAAATATTCAATTTTTAGGACATGTGAGCGATGCTGAACGTAGCCTTTTGATGGCACAAGCTCGTTCTGTTATTGTGGCTGCTTTGGAAGATTACGGCTTAGTTCCGGTGGAAGCGAATGCAAGCGGCACGCCCGTCATTGCTTATGGTCAGGGTGGTATATTAGATACACAGGTACCGGGTAAAACTGGAGTCTTATTTAATCGACAAAGTCCCGATGCTATTCATGCTGCGTTACTTGAAGCTAGTGAAATTGCATGGGATTATGCAGAAATCCGGAACCATGCGCTCCGGAACTTCTCAGAAGAAGTATTCTTTAAAAAGGTAGATCAGGTAATTGAGGAAGTTTATCGTTTGTATAAACCCTAAGATTACCACGCTCAGACGTCTCTGGCTTAGGAAGGGTACAAGTGGCAGAGAGCAATCCCAATACAATTCCTGAAACAGATGCAGGTTATGGCCAACTGTTTGCGGTTTTGCTCCGCCGACGCTTGTGGATCGTCGGGGTGCTTTGTATCGTTTTACCGATTAGTACTATCAAAGCTTTGAGGGAGAAACCTACCTATCAAAGCTCGATGCAACTGCTTGTAGAACCAAATTATCAAAGCAAAGGAGGAGCAGAGGGAGACAAACAGTTTACTGATTCTAACGTTCAGATAGACAATGTGACTCAGTTACGCCTGATGCAGAGTTCTCAGCTCATCGGGAAAGCTGTAGAGTTGCTTCGCCATGACTATCCTAATATTAGTGTAGATGAGATTAAACAATTTTTGACTGTATCTCAAGTACAAGACGGTAAGGGCGACAAGAGTGTAACCAAGCTGTTTGAAGCGACCTATACTGATGGAAATCCGGTAAAAACCCAAAAAGTGTTGCAAGCTATGCAGAGGGTTTATCAGGATTACAACCGAGAACAGCAGAGGCTGCTTTTAGTGAGAGGACTGGCTTTCATTAATACTCAGTTACCCAAAGTTCGTGAGAGTGTAACTCAGGCTGAGATCGCCTTAGAACAATTTCGCAAACGCCAGAACTTGATTGAGCCGGAAGAGCAGGCAAAAACATTAGTCAGTGCGATCGCTAGCATTGAGCAGGAGCGACGAACCAATGAAGCTCAATATAAAGAGTTGCAGACTCGCTACAAGAATATACAAGAAAAACTTGCTACTTCTCCACAGGAGGCACTGCTCTCCTCACGTCTAAGTCAGTCTTCTCGTTACCAAACATTACTCAATGAAATCCAAAAAACAGATCTAGCGATCGCTCAACAACGCATACGCTTCACGGATAGCAGCCCGGTGATTCAAAAACTCTTCTTACAGCGCCAAGAGCAAGTTACTCTGTTGCAAGAAGAAGGACAACGAATTCTCAAAAAAAGTTCTCCTTCAGTGAGCCAATCGCAAGAAAACTCACTGGCCCAAGGACAATTTGCTAATGTTGATCTGGAGCTTAGTAACCAGCTTTTACAGACACAAACCAATCTAGCGGCTCTGGCCGCTCGCGATCGCACTTTAGTACAGACAGAGCAACAGCTACGCGCACAACTCAATCGATTTCCTAGTTTATTGGCTGAGTACGGTCGGCTACAACCCGATATCCAAATCAAGCGCGATACCCTTCAGCAACTCGAAAAAGCGAAGCAGGAGTTGAGTTTGGAAATCGCTCGGGGGGGATTTGATTGGCAAGTTGTCGAGGCACCCCAACTGGGCGAAGCCAGTGCTTCTAAAAAAAAGCAGAGCATCATGATAGGTGTTGTGATTGGAATGTTTCTAGGGGGTGTTGCGGCCTTTGTTCGTGAGATGTTGGATGATGCCGTTCATAGTCCTGAAGACTTACAAAAGTGCGTTAACTACCCCCTGCTAGGCATTACACCAGATCTGCTATACCTTAAAAAAAGTAAATCTCTTGTCAAGCTACCTTTTAGTAAGCCACAAGATGCAGCCTCTTCGGCAAGCGAACCTATCATCAAGCTACCTTTCGGTAGGCCAGAAGACCAAGCGCCTTGGACAATTGAAGTAATCTATTGGCCGCCCTATTGGGAATCACTAGATCTGATCTACAAAAATATTCAGCTTCAGAATTCAGACTCACCCTTTAGCCCCCTGATGTTGACATCAGCAGTAGCTGGACCGGAAAAATCGATCATAGCTTTAGGTTTGGCGATTAGTGCAGCCCGTCTGCATCAACGAGTCCTGCTAATCGATGCAGATTTACGCAATCCAACGCTTCACAAACGCCTGAATCTCCCCAATGAGGATGGTCTTTCTACTTTGCTGACTAGCGATGCCACTGTACCCATCTCCCGCCGGATTCAATCATCAAGTTCATACATTGATATTTTGACAGCCGGACCAGCGCCAGCCGATCCGGCTAATCTGTTGAGTTCTCCACGGCTAGGGGAATTAATAAAAGTGTTTGAACAGACCTATGATCTAGTCCTACTGGACGCATCGCCAGTTTTGGGCATGGTAGATGCCATTTTAGCTGGGTCGTTTTGCCATTGTGTGGTGTTGGCTGCACGCATTGACAAAGTTACCCAGGCTGAAATCATCGAGGTTACAGCTATGCTGAGCAAGTTAAACCTGATTGGGATCATCAGCTGTTAGGCACCTAAACTGGGTACGACTAAAATGCCCAACCCTTACGCCTAAATCTTGACAGCAAATCGCGACATTTAATTGGCGAATGTACCACAGTTTCCATCTGTAGTTTGTGCAATGCGGATGAAAGGACTTGAACCTTCACACCTTGCGGTACTAGAACCTAAATCTAGCGCGTCTGCCAATTCCGCCACATCCGCTTAACTTGCATTAGCAATCATAGCAAAAACTTGAGATTATTGAACACACTCAGGCAAAAGAATTGCTGACAGCCTAGCCTCAACTACGAAGATTGCTGGATGGGAAGGGAAATTAAGAACACTGTGCCCTGACCGGGTGCGGAAATACACTCCAATTGACCCCCGTGTTTTTCAACCACAATCTGGTAGCTAATGGACATCCCTAGTCCTGTACCCGAACCGACTGGTTTCGTTGTAAAAAACGGATCGAATACCCTTCGCTGTACCTGCTGAGTCATCCCTGGCCCATTGTCACTCATCAGAATCATTACCTGATTGCGCTCGGCTAAAACCTCTGTGCAAATCCAAATCAAGCCGGGATGGGTTTTGCTCGCTTCAGGTGAGCGCTGTTTGTGATCCTCTTCTATCGCCTCAATCGCATTCGTCAGGATATTCATAAACACCTGATTGAGCTGCCCTGCATAGCACTGTACTTTGGGCAGATTGCCGTAATCTTTAAGGATTTGGATGTCTGGATATTCCGGTTGTTTGGCTTTGAGGCGGTGAGTCAGAATCAGCAGGGTATTATCAATCCCCTCGTGAATGTTCACCCATTTCATCTCGGCCTCATCCACCCGTGAAAAATTCCGCAGGGATAGAACAATCTGGCGGATGCGCTCGGTACCCATCCTCATGGAGGATACGATTTTGGGTAAATCTTCTTTAATGAAATCCAGGTCAATTTTTTGAGCTGAAGCTCTAATTTCTTTGATAGGACAAGGATAGTATTCCTGATAAAGTTGAATCAGATTGATCAGGTCTTCCGCGTATTCATTAACGTAGGTGATATTTCCATAGATAAAGTTAACAGGATTGTTAATTTCATGAGCGATGCCCGCGACTAGTTGCCCTAAAGAAGACATCTTCTCGCTTTGAACGAGTTGGGCTTGAGTTTGTTGAAGTTTACGCAACGCTTGTTCAAGTTGGGTCGCTTGCTTTTGAGCAGCATCAGCTGTTGTGCGACTTTGATGCAAAAGTTCGGCTTGACCGATCGCGATCGCAAGTTGATCCGCAACCCCCTGTAGCAGTTCCACTTCCTCCTCACACCAAGGTCTTGACCCCGTCGAGTGACCACAGCTAACCACTCCAATTTCGCCAGATGTTGTATGAATAGGCAGTGCCAACATAGCCGTATAGCCCAGACTGAAGAAAAACTTGCGCTCCGCTGGATCAGTTAAACTCCTAGCATTGTCCACACGAGTGATTTCCTTGTTAAACACCCTATCGGTCAAGGGGCCAAAGGTGCGAAGAGGAACACGGTGACCAATGACGCTGGGAAAGGCAGGACTCCTCGCTTCGGTCACCACCTCCCAAACCGGTTGAATCGCGTCTGGTCGGTACCACAGAAAAAAGCAGCGATCGATCTGCAACAAATTGCGAATCTCATACACTGTTGTTTCTAAAATGGTATTAAGGTCGAGAGAGCGACGAATCTGACTGGCAAGTTGGTTCAGCAGCGCCTCCCTCTGGGCTATTTCTCGAAATCTTTCTTTCGATTGGCGCAGTTCCTCCTCCGACTGCTGGCGCTCCAGGAAGGCTCCTACCCACTGTGCCATCAGCTTCAACAGTGCTTTATCTCCAACTGTAAAAGGGTGCTGGCGTGCCTGGAGGCTATAAAAGCTTAAGGTGCCATAAACCTTGCCAGCTACAACCACTGGCATCCCCATATAGGCTTCGAGTCGGCTAGATTTGTAGGCGGGGTGACTACTCCACGAGGAGAGTCCAGCCGATTCAAAAGCGATGGGTTCCCTTGCGCTAAACGTCACGCTGCAATAAATCTTCTCCAGACTCCAGATACTTCCTTTGGGAATTGGGAAGTTAGACTTGGGCGGAACTTGAGCGGCAATCACTTTATAGAGGTTGTTTTCCACCCGACCTAAAGCGCCCATCTCCAAACCAAATCGACGGCGTCCCAGTGCCAACAGTCCTTGTAAGCGTTGGTCAAAGCTGAGTTTTCGGGCTGTACTAACTTTATATATAGCTCGCAAGGTTTCTTCTGTCCGCTTGCGCTCTGTAATTTCGTGTTTAAGCGCTTCGGCTTGCTCTTGGGCTCTTAGAGTAGCAGCCCGACTTTGATTCAACAGTTCAGCTTGTTGAATAGCGATCGCAAGTTGCTCGGCAATCGCTAAGGTGACTTGCACGTCCGAGTCTTGCCAAGAGTAAGGACGATTTGCGACTAATAAACTGAGACTACCCCAGATTTGGGAGCCAAAGTGCAATGGAACCAACAGCCAAGCGCCGGGAAACCGTTGAGCCAAGTTTTGGTTGATTTTATCCTCACAACTAGTAGTATCGTCAATTAAGACAACTTCCGAGCGCTTCAGTCGAGCGGTAACCGTATTGTCCTCATCCGGGATTTCTAAACCTAAAGCGACGGGTAAATCGGAAGAGGCACGATAATCGGCTATATTCAACCACATCTCTCTTTCAGGCAAATATTGAACGACTACTGCCCTATCCACGGGTAGTAGATTGCCCATTTCCTTAACAGCTGTGGAAAAAATTGTCTCTAAATCTAGAGAGTTCCGAATGACTTGGACAACCTGATTGAGCGCCTGCTCTTTGAGGAGGCGCTGTCGCAGTGCTTCTTCCGCCTGTTTGCACTCAGTGATGTCGCGGCTTACACCTAACAAAAACCCAATTGTCCCGTCTTGTGTCAACTCAGGGACAATCCGAGTTTGATAAAATTTAATGCCACTCGGTGTAAGGAAGTCAAATTCAATAATTTGTTCGAGCCCAGTTGCTAATACCTCTAAGAGAGCCTCCTGCCAGCAAGTAACTAGCTCCTGTGGCATTCCCAACTCCTGATTAGTTTTGCCGATGAATGTTTGTTTCGGTATCCCCGTGCTGCGTTCGACGGCTGGATTGACGTATACATGACGTAATTGGGGATCAAACCGCGCAATCAAGTCCGGTGAATTTTCCACCAAAGCTCTAAACTCTTGTTGGCGCAGATGTAGCAGTTCTTCGGCTTGTTTGCGCTCGGTAATATCTGTGGAAATAACTATTGCCGCCACAACCTGCCCATCCTGTTGAATCGGTCCCACACGGCTGGCATACCAGGAAGTCGTACCGTTAGCACCAGCTCCAAGCGTTTCGTAGTAGACAGGCTCACCAGTTTGGAAAACTCGCTCAAAGGATTGCTTTAAGGTGTTGTGATGATCGAACGGGATGTAGTCATACACACTTGTCCCGAGCGCCTGTTCTACAGTAAAGCCTGGTACTGTGCGATTAATAAACAGGATTTTGCCAGTGCGATCGCACGTAAGAATAACATCAGGGGCATTTTTCACTAAAGAGCGCCACCTGGCTTCTGATTCCCGCAGTGCGTTTTCCGTTCGTTGGCGCTCATAGATTTCCTGCTGAAGTCGTTCTAAGGTATTGGTCAACCTCGCAGTACGCTCTGCTACTAATTCTTCTAAATGTTCCTGATATTGAGCTTGGGCTAAAGCAATGCTCAGCTGGTCAGCCAGCTGTTGCAAAAATTCAACTTCCAATCTCGACCATTGCCGGGGTGTGTCGCACTGATGGGCAACCAACAAACCCCAGAGTTTTTCTTTGAGGAGAATGGGTACAACGACCTTAGCCTTCACGCCAAACTGTTGTAGAAATTCAACCAGGCAAGAGGCTATTTCAGCGTTCTCTACATCCTCAATCGCCCGAATTCGTCCGGAGGCATATAGCTGATGGTACTCCGGGGGAAAGACTTCTGCTTCAAATGTCTGTCCGAGAATGGCGGGCCAGCCAGGAGTGACGGCCTCAGTCACCCCGCTCCCAGTTCCGTCTGACCAAAGACGGTAGATCACCACTCGATCCGCCTGAAGAAGATTTCGCACTTCCGTGACGGTGGTTTGGAGAATGTCCTCTAGCTGCAAAGACTGGCGAATTTTAAGGGTGATTTTAGCCAGCAACTGTGTTCGTTCGTCTTGGTGATCTAACTCTTTCGCCTCAGGCTTGCGATCCCTGCTGTGGTATCCTTCGGGGAACGGGTGAGGCGTGGGCGATCGCCTTAGGGACGACGCGGCGTCGTAGGAGCTAGCGCCAGCTTGGTGCTTAGCAGCAAAGCGAGGCAAAGCTACTCCGTAGGGAGAGCAACTACCGGTGATATCAATTCCGGTGCCAATCATATACTCAATAGCACCTTCATTGTTGAGTAGGGTCGTGTTTGACCAAGCGAGCCGACGGCGCTTCCCGTCCTTCGTTACCCAATAGCTTTCGTATTCGTACTCTGAAGAACTTCCAGCTTGGAAATTCTCCCACAGAGCTTGGAATGGCTCCACCTCTTCCGGAATCAAGAGGATATCCCAGATATGCCTACCTCGGACTTCATTAAACGAGTATCCTGTTGTTTGTTCGCTAGCTTTGTTAAAAGAAACAATTCGCCCCTGTTGGTCAAGAGTCACCATCAGGGCATTGACTGTATTCAGTTCGGTGGAGACAGGTTCTAGCTTTTTTTGCCATCTGCACTCGGTCTCCGTACTGTCAGGGCTGGATTCCGTCATGTGAGCTAGGCTTTGATTCACGTCTCTGTTGGCAGCTGTGCATCAATGTTTTCTGGGTAAAATTAGATTTATAGTGTTAATTTATAGGAATTATTAAGATACTCCCCTAATCCGAAATGGAGAGTTTAGTCAACTTAAAGCTATTAGCACTAAGTCAAAAGAAAGATTTTTCTTTTCAAAGGTTAATTATTTAGGTGAAATTCAATACTCTTCCTCAAAAAACTCTAAATATCTATGAATTTATCTATTGTTATCAGGACATCAATAGGCATCAATCGATAGTTAAATTGCTTCGTCCTCTTGCTGGGGTTGTAGACTAAAAAAGTTGATAACCGAATGAAAACTCTCTTGAGTTAGATAACTATATATAATTTTGACTACCTTTGGAAACAAATGTAAGCCTCTTTAAGAAGTATTTACACAATCTTATTGCAACTTTACTTTCAGGGATTGCCTTGAGGTCGCCATCGAGATAATTACCGTGCCGTAGGCGCTCCGGACTTTGATGGAAACTCGTCTCTGAATCGTCTTTAGGGAATCTCCACCTTACCCTGAAACCTTTAGTGTAGCCTCATTAAAGCTTTATGTATCCTAGGATACACTAAATCTTAATGTTCATTAAAATATGCAGGTTAAACAGTAGGGATTAAATTTATACGTCGTCGAATTTGGCTTAAAAATTTTTACTTGATGAAAATAATGAAACGCTGACCTGATTAACCTAGATACTCTTCTATCTAGGCTCACTGGACTTGATTCATATTTGCACTTTAAGAAGACCTAGAGCATCGATTCATTAATGTGTAGAACCCGCAATGGGTGTCTGTTTAGGGTTTGGGGCAGGCACTTCTTGTGCTGCCCCTATGGGAAATTACTGTTTCGATCAGTACTGAATCAGCGTTCATCAAAGCCTTTTCTCCACTCAGCTACAGTTGAGCTTGGCAGAGTGTTGGTACAGGGCTACAATCAACCGCGATCGCACTTTGGGCTCGCGCAGAAATAATATAATCTCCGCTTGAATACCCATCGTTAAGACTGATGCAAAAATACGGAGAGTACCCTTAACAGATGACTTTCGTGTTCTAACGGTTACTATCTACGCATTGCTGATGCAGCGGCAGCGTCACCGTAAATGTTGTGCCAACGCTCCCATCACTGGCTACGAAAATCTCACCTCCCTGTAATTCTACACACTGTTTAACCACTAGTAGACCTAAGCTGCTGGCTGCAACAGTACCGAGGGGACTGCCTCGGTGGAATGTCTTGAAGAGTAATTCTTGGTCTTCTGGAGATAGTCCTGAGCCAGAATCTTGAATGTGAAAAACGACCTGCTCCTCCTGACAAATCAGCTCCATCTTGACCTCGCTGCCTTCTGGAGAAGACTTAATCGCGTTGAGCAGTAAATTGGTGAGCAGGTGCCGCAGTAGTTTTTTATCCATACAGACATCGGCTCCATGACATTCACTGATGAAGCTAAGTTGATGCAAGAAACCTGCACCCTGCTGTACATCTTCCGTCAACTCACGGCAGAACTCGGTTAGATTGAGCAAAGCAGGGTTTAAGCTAAGTTCTTTAGTTTCTAGCTTCTTAATCAACAACAGGTTATGTAAGAGCTGATTAATTCGTCTAACATTCGCTTGAATCAGTTGCAGATAGTAGAGCAGTTTTTCATCAGCTTCTGGCTGAGCGTTACTTTCGATTAACTTGGTGCAAGCAAAAATGTTGTTGAGTGGATTGCGCAGTTCCCGCACAACGACCGAGACAAAGTAAGAGAAGTGGGATTGGAGAGTACTAAACTCTTCTTCTTTGGCTAAGGCTTCACTAATAGCGACGGCGGCTAGTTTTTGCTCGGTAATATCTCTAACTGTGACGACGACAGCCTCCGGTTTATGGTTGGTATCAGTGATGGGTGTCATCGTGTACTCATAGTCTCTGATGCCGTCTTTGGTGGGAAAGCTGGCTTCATCTGCGATCGCAACTCCCGTAGTAAATACGATCGCGCGTTGAGCATCCAAGCGTTCCATCACTTCAGCGGGTAACTCTAGCTGTTGCCAGGTTTTACTGATGAAATCGCTTTGATTGAAACCCAACGCTTGTGCCGCTGCTCGGTTCACATAGATATATTTTCCAGCGCGATCGCAGACAAAGAAGAATTCAGAGGTGCTAGAGAGAATATCGTTCAGGATTTTCCCTAACTGTTCAAGCAAGGGAGCGATTTGTGGGTTGGGAGTCTCGAGCAACTGATTGAAGCTATTTTTCTGCTCTTGCAGGCTTAATTCTAACTTCTTGGTTGCCTGCTGCTGTTTAATCGCTTCCTGGTATTCAATCGCGTGTTGCTGTTCAGCTTTCAGCTGACGCAGCGCTGTAATATCTTCCAGGATACAAGTCGCCAAGGGGGGTTCAGATTGAGTCCCTCGCACTAAAGAAAAGGTCAGGCGTCCCCACTGCATAGAGCGATCGGGATTTGAGAGGCGCTTTTCTAGCTGGTAAGAGCGGCGTCGTCCTGCGAGCAATTGTTGAAACATGGCCGACTCCATACCGGGTTCGTCCAAGTTCAGCAACTTAGAAAAACTTGTTTGTAATTCTTGTTCGCTATAACCTAGGGTTTCCTGGAGGACGCGGTTACTTTTGAGTAAGCGACCCTGGCTATCCAAAAGCGCTATTCCCACTGCCGAGTTTTCAAACATAGCACGGAATAGGCGATCGCTTTGCTTTTGGGGGGACTCCTTCTTAGGAGATGTCAGGTCTTGCAGCTGCCAACGCAAACCCACCACCTCCCCTTGGGGATTTTTGATCGGAGCTACGGTAAACGATACCCTAAAGGAGGCTCCGCGCCACCGTTGAAGCTGAACCTGCCAATTCTTGATCGGCTCACCCTTTTGAAACTGACGCAGCTGCGAGTAGAAGTCGCGACGTTCTTCGGGAGCGACAAACACCACTAAGGGTTTACCCACTAAACGCTCAGAGGAAACATTGAGCAACTGCGCTGCGGTTTGGTTGACTTCTAAAATCGCAGACTCTTTGTCTGTGACCACATAGCCATCTGGGGCAAATTCAAATAATTCTTGGTAGTGCTGTCGCTCTTGGTCAACAGCCTTGCGACTTTCGGCTAACGCTTCATTTTGTTGGCGCAGTTCCTCAGCAGCAACTTGTAACTCTTGCAGAGAAAGCGAGAGTTCCTCCAAACTCTGCATCAGTTCTTCTTGCGGCTTTTCAGGAACTTCATCAGCATCTTGCCATAGCTGAGCCGATGATGGCTTTGGCAGTTCGTCCACCTGTCGCCACAGTGCTTCTAAGCGCTGGAGGGATAGCGCGAGTTGTTGGTCAAAAATTTCGTAGGTCATATCTATATCTGCGCCTCATCCTTTTGTCCTGACGGTGAACTTCTGCGGACTGGACAGTTCTGCTTGTTTTCAGGCTTATCCTTGACGGAATCTTTACCAGCAGAGGTTTTGAGAAGTATGTATCATAGCAAAAACGAATCGCTGAACAAGAGTGCTGCCACAAACCCTGCGAGAAGTATCCATCCTCACCCAACCACTTTCGGGATCGCAGTGGGGAGAGGAGACAGGTCTAAGCCCCAACCTTAACGAAGTAGGCCGAGGTGTTTGACAGAGCCAGCGATCGCATATTTTTACACGAATTTAGGAGGGGCGTGGCGATATCCCCCACCCCTCACCCCCCTCAGGGGAATGGCACTGACTTAAGCAAAAAGTAGTTGTTCTTTGAGAAACCTGGTTCTCAACAAGCCCTGGTTTTTGCTGTGAGCAGTTACAGCGGAACTTATTCAGTGAGTAGGTAAGATAAGATTGACGAGCCAAGATTCTGCCCAAGTTCAAATACTTCTTTTGTGCTTGAAAACTCCTGAGTACGGATGAGTACGATAAAGTATTGGAGATTTTCTTTGAGATAGTTAGGTAAGTTAGTACGACTTGTAAGCTCCTCTAATGGGTCTATTATCGTCTCTACTACTCTATCTAGGTATGATTGCGTCCCATAGACGGCGTATGATCCATCACGAGTTTCAAAGGCGTAAAATCCTTTACCCTCGCTAGTACTAGCGCTAATTTTATAAGTAGCTTGACTGAGGTAATCACCTATTTGAAAGTAAATTTTAAGATGGCCTGAAAGAGCATATAATAAGTCTATTCTAACTTTTTTTTGTGCTAATTCAAATAAATGTATAATTTTGTCTCGTACAGCTATATGATGTTGATTACAAAAAAGATTATGACTTCTAGCCTCATTTAAAACTTTTTCAAGCTCTTTTGTAACTTTAGAATTACCGATAAATTCACAATAGGTATGATAAATAACTTCAGTTGCTTTTACAAAAATATCATATCTAGTATTTACTGAATCATTAACTCTAGGATGAGGAATAATAAATAAGAATTCTTCGCAGAGCCATCCTGTTGTAAAAGCAAGCGTTGCTTG